>JAHJDK010000076.1 GCA_018812505.1 Nanobdellota archaeon
ATAAAATATCAAAAGAAGACGCTGTTAACTATTTAAAATCAGAATATAAAATAAAAATAGGTGAAGACCAATGACTACTTCAGATCCAAAAAAAGTATTGAACCAAATTAAATCAAAACCTGCAAAGTACATTAAATTTCAAAAGAATAATTTACCAAAAAAAAGAAAGTATGGAAAAACAACGAAGAAATGCAGAAGATGTGGTAGAACAGGGGCTCATGTGAGTAAATATGGTTTAAATCTTTGCAGACAATGCTTTAGAGAAATAGCATTAAAATTAGGATTCAAAAAATATAGTTAAGGTGAAAAAATGAGTTTAAATAATCCATTAGCAAATGTTTTGTCTTTCATTCAAAATTATGAAAAATTAGGAAAAAAGGAACTATTAACAAAAGATAATTCAAAAGTGATTAAAAAAATATTGAGCATTATGCAAACAGAAGGATATTTAGGTGGTTATGAAGAAGTTGAAGATGAAAAAGGAAATCTATTGAAAATCAATCTGTTAGGATTAATAAATAAAACTAATGTTATAAGACCCCAATTTCAAGTAAAAGTTTCAGACTTTGAAAAATTTGAGAAAAGATTTTTACCAGCAAAAGATTTTGGAATAATAATAATATCAACAAACAAAGGTTTAATGACTCACAAAGAAGCAAAAGAAAAGAACTTAGGAGGAAAATTATTCGCTTACTGTTACTAAAATGGCAAAGAAAATAGTTGAAGAAAGGATTGAAATTCCAGAAACTTGTCAAATAACCTTTGATAATAAAAAACTTTTTGTTAAGGGAGAAAAAGGAGAAGTATCTAGAATTATGTTTAATCCTTCAATTTCAATTAAAGTAGAAGCTAACGAACTAATAATATCCTCAAATAATTTGAGTAAAAAAATAAAAAAAATAATGAACACTTTTAAAGCGCATATAAAAAACATAATTAAAGGAGTTGGTGAAGGACATGTTTATAAATTAAGAATTTGTTCAGGACACTTTCCAATGTCTGTTGCGGTTAAAGATAATTTATTTGAAGTAAAAAATTTTATTGGGGAAAAAGTCCCAAGAAAAGTAAAGCTTATAGATGGAGTAAAAGTTAAAATTGACGGATCAGAAGTACTTGTTGAAAGTATAGATAAAGAAAAAGCAGGTCAAATGGCTGCATCTATAGAACAACTAACAAGAAGACCTGGCTTTGACTTGAGAATATTTCAAGATGGGATTTATATAATAGAAAAAGATGGAAAATTTATAAAATAAAAAAATGACAATTCAACACAAAACTAAAAAGAAAATAACTTTTGTTAGAACTGACTCTCATAAAAAGAAAAGGTTAGGACTTAAATGGAGAAGACCAAAAGGATTACAAAATAAGAGAAGATTAAGAAAAAGAGGTTATGGTTTAGTTGTTAAGAAAGGTTATAAAACTCCTTTGAGTGAAAGAGGTATTTCAAAACAAGGTCTAACACCTATTAAAATTGATAGTTTGAAATCATTAGCTTTAGTTGACAATAAAACTCAAGGAATAATAGTTTCTTCAAAATTGGGAGATAAAAAAAGATTACCAATTATGCAAGAAGCAAAGAAGAAACAAATTCAAGTATTAAATTTTAATGTTGATAAAAAAATAAAGCAAATGACAGACTTATTAGAATCAAAGAAAAAGCAAAAAGAGCAAAAAGAAAAGGAAAAATTAGAAAAGAAGAAAGAAGAAGAGCAAAAACAAGCTAAGAAGAAAGAAAAGACAATCGATGAATCTGTAAAAGAACAAGATTCAGAACAAGAACCAACTGAAGAAAAATCTGAGAATAAAAAAGAATTTGATAAATTATTAACTAAAAAACAATAAGAATAATGAAAACTATAAAATGAAACTAAAAATACAAAAAAAACTGGCAGCAAAAGTTTTGAAAACATCTAAGTATAAGATAGTTTTTGATCCTGAGAGATTAGAAGATATAAAAGAAGCAATAACAAAAACAGATATTAGAGGTTTAGTTTCAGAAAAAGCAATAAAAAAGATTCAAAAAAAAGGCACTTCAAAAGTAAGAACTAGAGAGAACAAAATTCAAAGAAGAAAAGGATTAAGAAAAGGACCTTCAACTAGAAAAGGAAAGAAAACAGCTAGAATAAGTAAAAAAGATTTATGGATGGCGAAAATTAGAACTCAAAGAGAATTCCTAAAACAATTAAGAGATAAAAAATTAATATCACATAAAGTTTTCCCAGATCTTTATTCAAAAGCTAAAGGAAACTTTTTCAGAAGCAAAAGGCATATAAGAATATATTTAGAAGAACATAAGTTGATTGAAAATGAGAAGAACTAAAGCAAGACTACCATATCATAGAAAAATTTCAGGCAGAACTAATTATAAAAAGAGATTGGAACTGCTTAAAAGTGGAAAAGACAGATTGGTAGTTAGAAAAACAAATAAACACTTGATTATGCAAATAATAAGATATGAACCAGCAGGTGACAAAGTCGTTGTTTCAGCAAATTCTAAAGAACTCACAAAAGAAGGTTGGAAAAATTCCTGCAAAAATTTATCTGCCTGCTATTTAACAGGATTACTTTTAGGTAAAAAAGCAAAAGATAAAAAATTAACGCAAGCAGTATTAGATATCGGTCTTCAAACTCCTGTTAAAGGATCAAAGCTGTTTGCATCCTTGAAAGGAATTATTGATTCAGGAATTAGCATACCTGCTTCGAAAGAGGTTTTTCCAAATGATGATAGAATAAGTGGAAAGCACATATCCGCTAAAATAGAAAAAGATTTTGAATTGTTAAAAAATAAATTGATGAAATAAAATGCAAGAAGAAAATTGGAATCCAAAAACAGAATTAGGAAGACAAGTCCTAAGTAAAGAAATCAAAAATATAGATGAAATATTAAACAAAGGAAAGGTCATTTTAGAAGCAGAAATAGTTGATCAACTATTAGACTTTGAGACTGAGTTATTATTAATAGGTCAGTCAAAAGGAAAATTTGGTGGTGGACAAAGGAGAGTTTTCAGACAAACACAAAAGAAGACAAAAGAAGGAAACAAACCAAGATTTACAACTATGGCGGTAATTGGAGATAAAAATGGGCATATAGGAATTGGTTACGGAAAATCAAAGGAAACAGTTCTTGCAAGAGAAAAAGCAATTCGAAAAGCAAAGCAAAATTTGTTTGTTATAAAAAGAGGATCAGGTTCTTGGGAATCAAAATCATCAGAACCACATTCAATTCCTTTTGCAGTTGAAGGAAAGTGTGGATCTGCAATTATACATTTAAAACCTGCACCAAAAGGAACTGGTTTGTGCATTGAAAAAGAATGTGCAAAAGTTTTAGAATTGGCGGGTATAAAAGATATTTGGTCAAAAACTTATGGTCAGACAAAAAATAAAATAAACTTAATTAATGCTTTGGAGAAGGCTCTAAAAAAATTAGTTGAAACAAAAGTTCAACTAAAATATGAGGAATCATTATCAATACTTCAAGGACTAGAAAAAGTCAAAGATGATAAAGAAGATTTAAAATTGAATGAAACAACTTTGGAACCTATGAAATTTGTTAAAGAGCATAACGAGAAAACAGAACAAAAGAACGAAGAAGATTTAAATAAGAAAAAACTAACACAAACTAAAAAGAAAGGAAAAACAACTAAAAATAAAGATAAAAAATGAAAACAGAACACAAAACAGACTTGAAAGAAAAAAACTTGAAGAAGGAAAAATTTGTAGTTGTATTAATAAGAGGATTAATAGGCATTACTAAAACTACTAAAGATACTTTATTTCTTTTAAGACTTAGAAAGAAACACACTTGTGTAGTGCTTGAAAATAATGCTTCAAATAAAGGTATGTTGCAAAAAGTTAAAGATTATGTTGCTTATGGAGAAATAAATGATGAAACACTTAAATTATTAATTTCAAAAAGAGGGAAGAAAAATCCTAATAATGAAGATAGAACAAAACCTTTTTTTGAGCTAGCACCTCCAAAAGGTG
Source organism: Nanobdellota archaeon (assembly GCA_018812505.1). Taxonomy (GTDB): domain Archaea; phylum Nanobdellota; class Nanobdellia; order Woesearchaeales. Next base: position 3,985 of record JAHJDK010000076.1, read on the forward strand.
GATTTGAAAGAAAAGGGATAAAAAAATCTTATAATGTAGGTGGTGCTTTAGGGTATAGAGGTACTAAAATTAATGATTTAATAAAAAGGATGTTATAATTATGATAAAAAGAAAAAAAAACAACAGACAAAGAGGATCTCACACTCATGGATGGGGTGCTAAAAAGAAGCATCGAGGAGCCGGAAACAGAGGAGGTAGAGGAAACGCTGGAAGCGGAAAAAGAGGTGATGCAAAAAAACCAAGTTTTTGGAAGGATATGTCTTATTATAAATCAAAAGGATTTGTATCATTAAGAAAACCTTTAGTTAAAATAAATATTTCAGATTTAAAAAAGTTTGAAGATATAAAAATAGATTTGAAGGAAAGAGGTTTTGATAAGTTATTAGCTAATGGAACTCCTGATAAGAAATATGAATTAATAATATCTCATGCTTCAAAATCAGCAATTTCTAAAATAGAAAAAGCAGGTGGTAAAATATTAGGATTAGTAGAACAAAAACAAAAAATAAAGAAAGAGGTTTCAATAAAAAAATCAAAAGTTTCTGAGGAAGAGTCAGAATTAGAAGATACACAAGAAACTGAAATCTTGGAACAATAAAATGTCATTTTTTGATAAAATACTAAACAATCTTCCTGAGGTTGAGTCTCCTAAACAAAAAAGATTGGCTTTTAAAGAAAAGCTTAAATGGACTCTTATAACATTAGTTTTATTTTACATTCTTGGTTTAATTCCACTTTATGGTCTTGGACAAAATGCATTACAGCAATTCGAATTTTTATCAGTTATTTTAGGAGCTAGTTTTGGAAGCATTATTAGTTTAGGAATAGGTCCTATAGTTACAGCTTCAATAGTACTTCAATTGTTAAATGGTTCAGGAATAGTTAAGTTTGATCTTTCTTCACATGAAGGAAAACAGAGATTTCAAGGAATACAAAAGCTTTTATCAATAGGTTTTATAATATTAGAAGGGGCAATTTATGTTTCAATGGGTGGATTATCTCCATCAGCAGGAATTCCAGCTAGTATTCTAATATTTCAATTATTCTTAGGAGGAGTATTGATTATGTTTATGGATGAGGTTATAAGTAAGTGGGGTTTTGGTTCAGGAATAAGCTTATTTATAGCTGCAGCGGTTAGTCAGACAGTTTTTATGAGAGTATTGAATCCTTTGGCAAGTCCGAATAATCCTTCAATATCTTCAGGTGCGTTACCTGCTCTTTTTCAAAGTTTAAGCAGAGGACTTGCTCAAGAAGCAGGTTTAAATTTAGCTCACATATTAGCAACAATTTTTGTTTTTTTGGTTGCTGTTTACACACAATCTATGAAAGTAGAGATACCTTTAAGTTTTGGAAGAATAAGAGGACATGGTATTAGATGGCCTTTAAACTTTTTTTACACTAGCAACATACCAGTAATATTAACAGCAGCACTGATTGCGAACGTACAGTTATTTGCAAGGTTATTATATAATTGGGGATTTCCAATTTTAGGAAGGTTTGCAGGAAACTCACCTGTTTCAGGATTAGCGTCTGTGCTGTATGCACCAAGAATTGTTGATAGTATAATAACAGGGTCTTTCTCGTTTTCTATGATTGGTCAAGCTATAGTGTATTTGATGTTTTTTATGGGTGGAGCTGTTTTGTTTAGTTATTTTTGGGTTCAAACAGCAGGATTGGATGCTAAATCTCAAGCAAAACAAATAATGTCTTCAGGATTACAAATACCTGGATTTAGAAAAGATCAAAGAGTGCTTGAGAGATTATTACAAAGATATATTGGTCCTCTTACAATAATGGGTGGTTTAGCAGTTGGTTTATTAGCGGCAGTTGCTGACTTGACAGGTGCTTTTGGAAGTGGAACAGGAATTCTTTTGACAGTTATGATTGTATATAAATTATATGAAGAAATTGCACAACAACACATGATGGATATGAATCCGATGATGAGAAGATTTATGGGTGGATGAAAATGTTCGAAAATTTATTAAATCCGATTTTTAAACCACTTTTAAGTCTAGGCTTTTTTTGGGCAATTCTAATAATTTCTTTTGTGTTAACTTTTTTAATAACTATGGTTTATAAATATACTACGGATCAAGAGCTTATGAAAAGACTTAAGAAAGAAATGAAAGAGATGCAAAAAGAACTTAAAAAGTTAAGCAGTAATCCTCAAAAAGCAATGTCTCATCAAAAAAAAAATGATGGATAAAAACATGCAATATATGAAGCATTCTTTCAAGCCAACACTTTATACGTTTATACCTATAATCATCATTTTTGGATGGTTAAATGCGCATATGGCTTATTTACCAATAACTCCTGGTAGTGAGTTTCAAATTAGTGCAGAATTTAAGCAAGGAACTTTTGGAGAGGTTTCGTTAGAGGTTATTCCTGACTTAGAATTTTTATCAACCAGTGTTCAAACAATAGAAAATAACGCTGCTTTTTGGACCTTAAAAGGTGGTGAAGGAGAATACTTAATGAAATTTATGTTTAGTAATAGAGAATTTGAAAAAGATTTATTTATTACAGAAGAAAATAGTTATGCAACACCTGTTAAAATTATTAAAGATTCTGATCTTGTCAAGATACTAATACATAATAAGAAAGTTAAACCTTTAGAAAACTTTGGAATTGGTTTAAGTTGGATATGGACTTATATAATTTTATCAGTGATTTTTAGTATTATTTTGAGAAAAATACTTAAGATTAGCTAAAGTTTTATAAACAGTAAATTTTTTTGAGATATTGAAAATGCCAGCAGGAAATAAAAAATCAGGAACTTTCAGGAAGATTTTTAAAAAAATTATTAGTGGTAAAAATGTTATTCACTATAAAAAAAGAAAACCTAAACAACATAAATGTGCTGAATGTGGTAAGGAATTATCAGGCATTCCTAGATTGACACCTATTAAGATGCAAGCTTTGTCAAAGACTGAGAAAAGACCTGAAAGGCCTTATGGTGGAAATTTATGTAGTATTTGTACTAGAAAAAAAATAATTCAAAAAGCAAGGTCTTAAGTGTTATTGGCAACATGCACTGTTCTTAAGATCATTAAAAACTAAATATTTTGGTAATACTTAAAAAAATCCTTGGAGGTGATTTTTTTGTTTGAAATTTGAAGAATGTGTGTAAAAATAGCTGGAAGAGACGCGGGTTTGAAATGTGTAATTGTAGATATTATTGACGACAACTTTGTTTTAATAGATGGTCAGACTAGAAGAAGAAAGTGCAATGTTAAACATTTAGAACCTTTGAAAGGTGTTGTTAAACTTAAGAAAAAAGCAACTCACATAGATGTTGTTGCAGAGTTTAAGAAACTTAAGATAATTATTAAAGAGACAAAACCTAAGAAAGCAACTGAGAAACCTAAAAAGTTAAAGAAGAAAAAAGTTGTAACTTCTGATGATAATAGTGATGTGGCTGTTAAGGCTGTTTCAGAACTGAAAAAAGAAAAAGTCTCTGAAAAAAAGAAACCTAAAAAATAATTTTTTTATTTTTATTTATTTGTTTGATAACTTTTTCCCAATCTTTTTTATCTGTTAAATGAAGCATATCTTTATCAAGTTCAGTTAATATATTTCTTTTTTTTCTACTTTCATCAACTAATTTTAAGACTTTTTTAACAGCTTCTTCAGGTGTATCTGCGGATTCGATTTTCAGTGTTTTTCTAATATCTAAATGTTTTCCTGCGAATTGTTGAGCAATGCCTCCACTAGTTTTTATTGCAACCATAGGTTTTTCTCTTATATAGCCATAAGTTGCTTCATTAAGTGTGCCTGCTCCCCCATGTATTATTATTGCTCCATCACAAGAATTAACATTAATAGCATCTCTGCTCCAGCCAATTCCTGTTGCAATAGTTACATCAGCATATTTATTAACTTTTTTTATGCTTTCCCAAGGAATTATACCAACAGTTAATCCTCCTTCTTTTTTTGCTCCCTTTAAAGCTGCTTCCATAACACCCATACCGCCGCCAGTTATGGTTATACAATTTTTTTTTGCTAATTCTTCTCCAACTGTAACTGCAAAATCATATGCTTTCTTTGTGCAAATTGCTTTGCTTGAACCTAATACTGCTATTTGTATTCTCTTCATTTTTTCACCTCTGTTAATAATTCTGATAAGTTCAGTTCAAAAACACATACAGGCATATCTATTCCAAAGTTATCTAAAACTAAAGGGTTTATTTCTCCCAAGTATGCAACCGCTTTATTATTAATATAGACTCTTCCAACTCTTCCTTTTATAAAAGAATCATGGTTAACTTCTTCTATATCATATTTTAAACCAAGAGTTCTCATAAGATAATCTAGTGTTTGTTTTGCTTCTGTAAAATCTGCGTTTTTGTCAGATTTAGCCCATGCTATTCTGACAGGATTTTTTGTTTTAGTTTCAGCAGATTCGTCGTGTAATACTACTTCACCAATTTCAAATATTTCTTGAGGATATTCTTGATTTGTGTTTTTGCTTAAGAATTCAATTAAGCAAGGAGTTATCCAAGTTCTAAAAATAGACCAGTTTTTAGATACTGGATTGCTTATTTCAACAGCTTTTAAACTCTTTAAATTCATCTTTTTAATAAGAGTTTCTTTATTTGTTAATGTGTATGATAATATTTCTTGAGCGCCTGTTCCAATCATTATATTTGCGATTTCTTTTGATAACCAATTTATATCTTGCATACTTTTTTCAGTTATTAGTTGTGGACTTTTAGGTTCTATATTATTATATCCATATCTAATAATGACATCTTCTAAAACATCAACAGGATGCATAATATCTTGTCTGTAATAAGGATATTTTAACAATAGTTTAGATCCTTTTTCATTAACATCATAATTTGCTTCTTTTAATAATGAGATTATTTTTTTCTTTCCAATACTCAAACCAATCATTTTTTCAATGTATTTCCATTCAATAGATATGCTTTTTTGTTTTAAGTCAGGAGTGGTTATTTTTTTATCAGGATAAACAACTTTAACAGTTTCTAATTCTCCACCTCTATCAATAAGTGCTTGAACTATAACATTGAGTGCAGGCATAATATATTTGAATAAGAATCCACTGCATTCAATAAACAAGTCTTTTGTTTGGTCAGTTACTTTTCCAGTGTGATTAGAATTAATTATTGGTGGCATAGACAATACTTCACCTAAAGAGTCAATAAATACAGGATATTTATCATAACTCTCTAACAGATTTGAATATTCTTTTCCTTTAGGATGTTTAATTAATATTTGTCTTAAATTTAGTTCTTCTGAAAAATCAAGTGGGATGAATTTTATCTCAGTTGGTTTAAAAGCTTTATAAGTTATAGGACTTTTAATCTTATGCAAGTCATAAACTCCTATTGCTGCTTCTTTTCTTTTACTTCCAAATGTTTCACAGACCTTTTCTTGTAATTGAATTAATTGTGAAAGAACATCAGAGTTTATATTTAGATTTCTTATAACTGCACAAACAGTTAAAGGTCTTATATTTTTTAAGTTATTATCAACTTGTACTATTATACCAGAATCTTTGACTTTCTTGAGAAAATCATTTTTAAAATTGTACTTAGTTCTTATCTCTCTAGCAATTCCTTCTACAGACCATAAGTCAGGTCTGTTAGTGTCTGCTATTTCAACTTTTATTGTATTTTTATCTTCTCCTACACCTTCAATTTCTCCTTTTACAAGCATTAGACTTTCTTCTAATTCATCATCTGAAAGATTTTTATCTATAAGTTTGAATAAGTCTTTTTTTGAAAATTCTATTGTTGGCATCTATAACACCTTTTTGCAAAATCTTAAAAAATCAAGTTTTTGACTGAATAATTCTCTAATATCACTAATTCCTAATTTTAGCATAGCTAGTCTGTCAATTCCAAATCCCCATGCAATTACAGGTTCTTTTATACCTAATGGTTCTGTTAGTTCAGGTCTAAATATGCCTGCACCTGCTAGTTCCATCCAGCCAAATTCAGGATGTTTAGCAGATATTTGAACAGAGGGTTCTGTAAATGGGAAATAATCCGGAAAAAACTTTACTTCTTCAGCACCAGTCATTTCTATTGTGAAATCTTTTAATAACCCAAGTAAGTCTTTGAATGATAAGTTTTTTTCTACGACAAAACCTCCTAATTGGTTAAATTCAACTCCATGAGTTGCATCAATCACATCTGGTCTAAAGCATCTAACAAGACTAAAATATTTTCCAGGTATTTTAACTCCCTTAGACATAAATCTAGGTGATATGGCTGTATCATGAGATCTAGGCATTAATTGGGATGCAACATCTTCATTCCATTTATAGTCCCATCCTTTTGATCCGGTTTTTCCACCTGTTTCATGAACTGATTTAACTGCTTGTACAATATTTTTTGGAGGAAGAACTCCTTTTTTTGGATCCTTAATTTTATAGGTATCTGACCAGGTTCTAGCAGGATGATTTTGAGGTTGATAGAGAGCATCAAAGTTGAAAAACTCAAGTTCTATTATAGGTCCAGTCATTTCAACAAATCCCATTGAGACAACTTTTTCTCTAACTTTTTCGATAAACTCTGAATAAGGTTGTCTTTTTCCTGCAAACACTTTTGGTACATTAATATTTATGTCATATTCTCTAAACATCTTATTCTTCCAAAAACCCTTTTTTAGCATTTCAGGTGTTAATCTGTCAAGATATTCTTTTTTTGAGTCTCCTTTTTTAACTAGTTCTTCTCCTAATTTTGTTAATGATATTTTTTTTATTTTTTTTAATTCTTTTTTGAGAATTTTTTTCCGACTTATTAAATTGTCATAAGAAAATTTATCTTCGTCTTTCAAAGAGTTCATTTCAAGAGGAAATTTTTCCTTTAGAAACTTTTCCTCAAGAAATTCTTTTTTTAATAAATCTCTTCCATGAGCAGTTAAGGTTATTATTAATTCTTTGTCTTTAGATACTGTTATGGCTGCTTTTTTTCTTAAAGAGCCAATACAAATATTTAATTCATCTTTTTCTAATTCGGCATTTTTTTGTATTTCTGTTATGGTATTTTTCTTTGCTGATGCTTCAAGAAATCTTCTTTCAGGCAAACCAATTTTTAGATATTTATTTCCATTTTCATCAAGAGATATAATTTCTTTTGTTTCTTCTTTTATCTCAACAAGGTTTTTGTTGTAAAGCCATTGTATGGCTCTCGTGGCTTCAACTTCTTTTAATAAGGATTTTTTTGCCAGTTCAGAAATTGTTATTTCATTTTTTATATGTGGAAGAGCTTTTCTCTCGAAAGAGTGTAATTTTTTAATAATTTTATTG
>JAHJDK010000077.1 GCA_018812505.1 Nanobdellota archaeon
CAGTTTTAAGTTTATGCATAGCTTTTAAATCATCAACCAAAACTTTCAAAGTTTCAGGAATAACAACTTTAGCAATTTCATCTTTTAAACTTAAACCATTATCTTTCTTAAACTTCCAAATAGCAGAATTAACTTCAACAATATCAGCGGTTGCAATCTTAGACTTTAAATTAAACTTTACAACAGGAAAACTCTCAGAATGAACATCTTTATTTCTCAAATCACGATACAACCTGTAAGTTATGAATGGAACTATAGGTGCTAATAATTTTAGTATTGTATCCAAACAGTAATTCAAAGTGAATAAAGCAGCGTTCTGCTCATCTTTTGAAAAGATTCCATCCTGATTATAAGCTCTACTCTTGACAAGTTCTAAATAATGAGAAGCAAATGTTTCCCAAATAAAATGTTTAATTTTAATAGCAGGATTGTGAAAATCATATTGTTCATATTTTTTTCTAGTAAAAGAAATTAGTGAGTTTACTTCAGATAAAATCCACTTGTCAACCTCTTGTAACTCACAATTTTTTTCAGACTCAGAAAACATGCTTATAAAACGAGCAACATTCCAAAGCTTAGTCAAAGTCTTACCAGCACCCTCAATCCTGTCAAAAGAACACCTAAAATCAGTACCTTCAAGATTACCCTCAATAGCACTCCAAAGCCTAAAAGGCTCAGCGCCAAATTTATCCAAAACCTCTTTCGGATCAATAATATTACCCTTGCTTTTACTCATCTTATGACCATCATCATCCACTATATGATAATTAACCCATACATCCTCAAAAACTAACTTACCAGTCAATAAATAATCTTTGAGAACAGTGTAATAAAGCCAAGTCCTTACAATCTCTTTACCCTGAGGCCTTAAAGAGCAAGGAAAAGCCTTCTTAAAAAAATCTTGATCTCTAGAATACTTTAAAATATATAAAGGAGATATGGAACTATCAAACCAAGTATCAAAAACCCTTGTTTCACAAACCCATTTACTATTAGAAAAATCCTTTAACAAACCAATCTTTTTTCTGTCCTTATCAAAAATTGTTGAATCCTTTGGAGGATCTTGCTTCCAAGGCTGATAATAAGGACCTTTAGGAGGAAGAGCAACATAACAATTTTCTTTATCATACCATAAAGGAACTTCTGTAGCGTAAAACCTGCGCCTAGAAATAGGCCAATCAATCTTGACAGAGTCAATCCAATCCAACAAGATTTGTCTGCTCTTATCAGCAAAGAAATTAAGTTTTTTAGCAAGTTTCTTCATCTTACTCTTGAATTCAACCTGTTTAACATAAAACTCAGGCATGTTAATAAACTCAATAGGATCCTTGCTTCTCTCACAAACAGGAGTTCTATGAACCAATCTTTTCTGAGAAACGAGCAATCCCCTCTTATCAAGATTAACAACAATCTGTCTCTGAGCATCCTTAACCTTTAAACCACAATAAGAACCTGCATTTTCATTCATAGTACCATCCTTATTAATACAAATAATCGGCTCAATATTTTGCTCTCTGAAAAATCTTATATCAGTAACATCTCCAAAAGAACACATCATCATAACGCCTGTTCCTTTATCAATCTCAGCAGAAGGATGAGCCTTTATAGGAACCTCTTTTTCAAAAATAGGTGTTACAGCAGTTTTACCGTCTAAGTGCTTATAACGATCATCAGTAGGATTAAAAATAATCATACCACAAGCACAAATAAGCTCAGGTCTAGTGGTTGCAATTATCAAATCTTCACCAGTCTCTTTAACCTTAAATTTAATCTGATTAAAAAAAGAAGGAAGCTCTTCATAATCAATCTCTGCATCAGCAATAGTAGTTTGACAACCAGGACAAAAATTATTAACCCTGTCATCCTCATAAATTAAATCCTTATTCCACATATCAATAAAAGTTTCCTGAGTCAAAGATCTATAATCAGGACTATCAGTATAATAAATATCACCTAGTTCTTTACCCAAATTCCAAGAATTAAAACTAACACCTGACCTAAGAAAAGTCTCAGTAGAAGCCAATGAACTCTCTTTCAATATGTTCTCACAATACTCAACCGCTTTGTTACGAGGAACATCGGTTAATCTAACACCAAAAGTTTTTTCAGCTGCCATCTCAATCGGCAACCCATTCCTATCCAATCCAAGAGGAAACAACACGTTTTGACCAACCATCCTTTTAAATCTAGCAAAAAAATCCATTAAAACATAGGTAGTGGCTTGACCAATATGAACTGGAGTGTTAACATATGGAGGAGGAGTGTCAATAGAATAAATTTTACCTTTAGCATTTTTGTTAAAAGCATAAACACCCTTCTTCTTCCAATCTTCATAGATTGATTTCTCAAAATCCTTACTCCAACGCTTCTCAACAATCTTAGTCTCAACCATCAGAATTAATAGGAGCGAAAAACCCTTTATAAAAGTTGCTGAATAGAAAAGATTTTAAAAGTAAACAAAAATACAAACAAATGACGGACCTGTAGCCTAGCCTGGATACGAAAGCCAGAAAAGGCGACAGCCTTCTAAGCTGTAGACCGAGGGTTCGAAACAACGAATACTCGTTGAAGGCTAACGTCTGTAGGATTTTAACTTCATAAAATCCTACTTAGTAGCTAAAAATAGTGTTCGCTGGCGAAAGTCCCTCCAGGTCCGTTTATTCTATTCTAGAAATAGTTATTTTTTCATCTGGAATAAATAAACCACTTCCACCTTGTCTCCAAGAAGAATTTACTTCGCTCCAATGTTCTCTAGAATAAATCTCATAAAACAAACAAACACCAACACTCTTTATGCCTGTAGTATTATAATAGAATGGATCATGTAGACAAGCAAGGAAAAATCTTGTTTCTGTACTGTACTTATCTTTCATGTAATCAACTGTCCAAAAAGCCTGAGAAGGAACTTTTCTAGACCAGATACCACCCCAATCATTCGCATCTTTGACAATCCATGAATCAGGAAGTAGTTTCCATTCGAGATAAGGATATGTCAAAATATTTGGATTTCCTCCAATACCTAAAGATTTCATATCTTCAGTCACAACTTTATAAGATAAATTATATTCTTGGTTATCTAAAATTAGCCTATTTATTGGAGACAAAGGACTTTTACGCGAAAAATCATGTCTAGGCATAATAAAAGAATTAAAGTCATATTTAAATAATTATACTATAAATCAAGCATGACCTGCATCATTAGAAATATAAGCTGATGGGTTAATAGTAAAAAACAGTATTGTAGAGTATAAATCAAGATTAGTTCTTATTCTTGTAATCTCTTCTCGTGTGTTTTTAAGATTTAATTTCTCTGAAAGATATTTTGCTTCCAAAAAACAAGTATCTGCAATTGATAAAAAAGATTTATCTAAATAATATGCAGATTTGACTAATACTAAATTACCTGTTCCATAAAAAATATCTAAACAAACTCGGTCTTTTAATTGTGTGTTGTTTGCAATCTCCAAACCAATTCCTGGACTGACATCAGCAAGTTTGTGTTTATGATACCATGTCAATATATCTGCCAAATAAACAATATCATCCATTTTTAAATCAGAATTCAACATTGTTGATCTTTGCGCTATGGCGGTTAAGAAAGTATTATTATATTTATAATTATCAGTCCCTGCAATAAAGTTTCTATTCATTAGTGAGTAAAGAAAAATAAAGTTATATATAAACATTTCCCTCGGGAAAGATTTATAAAAAAAACCATTTTCATCTCTTGCATGCGGAAGTGGCCAAACGGCTAAGGCGAGCGCCTGCAGAGCGCTAGATTGAGGGTTCAAATGTGAAATCTGTGATTTTACAAACAAAAAACGCAGTTTTACTGAATGTCCCTCCTTCCGCTTTAAAACATGACAAAACTTCTTTTGAAAAAAGAGAGAATCATCAAAGTAGAAGGTAGAAAAGTCGTTCTTTCAAAATTTGAAAAACACTTAGTTGATGAAAACAAGGATTTTGGCACTCAATTTGGAATCATAAAAAAAAGTGATTTAAAAAAAGAAAAAATAAAAGTAGGAAAAGAAGAATTTATCATAATTGAACCATGTTTTTTGGATTATTACAAACAAATAAAAAGACTAGCACAGATAATAACACTAAAAGATATTGGTGCAATCATAACAAACACAGGTATAAATAATAATTCAATAATTTTAGAAGCAGGAACTGGTTCTGCAGGGTTATCTTGTTTTTTAGCCAAAATAGCTAATAAAATCATAAGCTATGATATACATAAAGAACACCAAAAAGTTGCACTTGAAAACATTAAAAGACTTAGTATAAAAAATATTGAATTGAAAGAAGGAAACATCTTTAATTACAAAGAAATAACAGAAAAAGATATAGATGTGTTTGTACTAGACGTCACAGAACCTTGGAAAGCAGAAAAAACCGCTAAAAAAGTATTGAAAAAAGGAGGGTTCCTGGTGTCATACAACCCTAATATTAATCAAGTTCAAAAATTTGTTAATAGTCTATCAGAAAATTTTCTCTACGAAAAAACAATTGAGATAATCGAAAGAGAATGGACTGTTAAAGACAAAATTCTAAGACCAAAGATGAAAGATATTGGACATACAGGATTTTTGACTTTTTCCAGAAGAATAAAGTAAAAAAATAACAACCTTTTTAAAATAATATCATATTAAAAAAATAAGGGGGTGTAAAATGTTAGCATACGTATTAATTTCATTATTGGAATGCGACGAACAAGATGTGCTAGATAAATTATTATCTTTCAGACAAGTCAAAGAAGCACACATTCTTTTTGGAGAATGGGATATAGTTGCAAAACTAGAAGCCGAATCTCCTGAAGATGCAGGAACCTTTGTGATGGAAAACATAAGATCATTACCAGACGTAAAAATCACAAGCACCTTAATAGTCGCTCGTTAATAATAACTGCAAATAATTATTTCTTTATTCTGTTCAAAACTAGTTGAGGAGTCATAAAAATAATTGATAGTATTAAAGAATTAAAAACTATTTTCAAAAAAAACGATTTGAAAAAATTCTCTGAAAATAGAGAAATTAAAAGAGAAGATGGTGAAAAAGAATAGTTTCCCTGAGAAAAAAATAATTTATGAAAGCCATCGAAAGTCGTAGAAAAATTAAACAAAGTCAACAATAAAAGCAATATAACAACAAAAGAGCATAAACCGCTTAAAAATAATACTTTCAAAAAATTATCAACAAAAGTCTTCTTGTCAATAAAAAATAAAGATGCTAACAATACAAAAGATAAAACTAGAGATAAATTCAAAGCTAGAAAAAACTTGTTTAATAATTGCTTGACATCATTCATGTGGAATTGTTCATTTTCATCAAAATAATTTAACTGTTCTCTCCCATTAAAAAAAGCTAAAATATTTGCAACTATCAGCTCTTTATCTTCCACATCAACGTTATTTCTTTCAAACTGCAAACTATAATATGACTGATTAAAAATCAACAATCTTAAAGGAACAGTTAAAATTACAACTGTTAAAAAAAATACTAAAAAAATAAGAATCCCTTTTTCTAAAAACTTCATTTCCGAAACCTCAACGACAAAAGCAAAATATTTCCGAAAAAAACTAGGAAACAGTTATTAAACAGTAAGTTCAAGTAAAAAAATGTTTTGATTTAAAAGGGTGATATGACATGATAAATAAAAAAATGTTAGCAATAGCAATATTATTATTTTGCCAACCAGTATTTGCAAATATTATTATTCAAGAAGTACTATATAATCCTGTAAACACAGAAAACGGAGGAGAAGCAGTTCTCATATTTAATGATGGTAATGAATCAGTTGATGTTTCTGGATGGCTCTTAGCAACAGAATCTTCCTCCTCAGATGCCACTCTGCCCCAAAACTCTATCATCTCGTCAGGAGGATACTTGTTGATAGCTGACAGCAGCTTCAGCCTAAACAAGGATAATCCTTCCTGGCCTGATGCTAACCACGAAGAAGCCATAACTCTTGGAAACACAGATTCAGGATTAGCTCTTATAAACGGTACAGAAACAGTTGATGCAGTAGGATGGGGTAATCCTGTCAATATTAATGAAGGACTATTCGAGGGAAATCCACATACAGGAGTGACTGAAGGTCAAAGCATACTAAGAACACAAGACACAAACAATAACTTACTAGATTTCATAAGTACAACACCTGTCTTCTACACTCCAGACTCTGATCCATTAGAAATAATCATAGATGTCGAAGTCAACATAACAGACAATAATCCTGAAATAATAGCCATAGAATTGTTATCCGACGATAACTCTTCAAAACAAGGAATACAAATAAATCCTATCAGTGAAAACACAAAAACCTTTGAAGTGATAATAGAAGCTTATGACAAGGATAACAGCAGCGATATTGAAAGTGCAAAAGTAAGTGTTAATAACAAAGAGTTTGAACTAACAAAAATAGACTTTAATGAAACACACGTTTTTTTCAAAGGAGAAATATCAATGGAATACTATGATGAAGCAAAAAACTACACCTTACAAGCAATAATAACCAGTAATGAAAAAGAATTTTCAAAAGAGTCAGAATTTGAATACACAAAACTTGCTTCAATAACTGCTGAAACAACTCTTGGTTTTGAATTAGCAGCAGGAAATGAAAGTGTAAAAACTGTTACTGTGAAAAACACAGGAAATCAAGAAGTTACTCTAAAAGTTAAAGGCACAAATATTGTTAGCGACGAATCAAGTATAAGTGTTAACAGCATACAATATTCAATAGATAACTTTTCAACTATAAGCACACTTACAAACGAGTATGTAAACTTAACAACTCTAACAACAGGAGAAAGTCTTGACATAAAATTCAAAGTGATTGCAGAACAAGAAGTAAGCAGCGGCAGTTATAAAGGTCAGATAAAAATATCTGGCAAATAATTTTTTTATTTTTATTTCACAAATTTGAATCTAGATACTTTTTTTCCATTAATCTCAACTTCTTCAAGAAACATTTCTTTAGGTCTGACCCATAAAGTATCTCCTTTCTTACCTTTAACAGGATCAGGATGAATGTAAACAATCATTTTTTCCATTGTTTCACTATGAAAAGCTTCACCAATAACTTCTACAAGCATTCCTTTGAAATGTTTATAAATACCTTTTTTTACTTCTGCCATTTTCAAACATAATATAATTTTCCCTTTGATTTTTGCTCTCTATCCAACTGTGAATCAAACTTGTTAGCTCTCGGCCTGTTATTCTCATCATCCCTTCTAAAGGTTAATTCTAAATCTTCCAAAAAGAGATTCATACCTTTTTCCATCTCAAAAGGTCCATTGACAACTCCACTAATAGCAGGCTCTCCATCAAACACAATTAAATTATCTGACAAACAATCAACAAATAATAAATCATGATCAACTATTAATGCAGACTTGTTCGTTTGTTCTATCACATCTCTTATCACCTTAGAAACCTCTAGCCTTTGTTCTGCATCTAGATAAGCGGATGGCTCATCCATTAATAATATATCAGAATTCTCTGCTAAACACTTTGCAATCATAACTCTCTGAAGTTCACCACCACTTAACGCATTTAGTTTTCTAGTCATTAAGTCCTTGAGATTGAGAGAATTAATCATTGATGAACCATATTTTTCACTGGCTCTTTTCAAAATCACTACAACCAATTCATCGCTTATCTCCAAGTATTGCGGCTTATAAGCAACCTTTAACATCTTAATTTTATCATCAGTCTTTATCTCTCCAGCTAATATCTTTACAAAAGTTGTTTTTCCAATTCCATTCTCTCCAAGAATACCAACAGTTTCACTCTTATACAAAGAACCCTCCTTTATTTTTAAATAAAAAGTTCCTTGTTTGTAACTTAAATCATTCCAACTAGTAATCTTATGAACCGACTTTTTAACTATAGGAGGCCTCTTGGTGAATATTATTTTATGATCCCTAAATCTTATGTTCTCCTCTTTTAAATAACCTGACAAATAAACATTTATACCTGCTTTAGTAGTTTTTAACATTGAAACAACACCAAAGGCACCTTCTTTTCCATACATCAAATGCACAAAATCAGTCATGTAATCCAAAATAATAAGATCGTGCTCTATAACCATTACAGCAGTATTTTCATCAGCTAAACTCCTTATAAACTTTGACACTTTAAGTCTTTGTTTAATATCCAAGTAAGATGTCGGCTCATCAAAGAAATAAACATTTGCTTTCTTCAAAACAGTTGCAGCTATAGCAACTCTCTGCAGTTCACCACCAGAAATTTCTTTTATATCATGATCTAAAAATTTTTCGAGTTCGAGTTTCTCTGATATCTCTTTAAACATATTTTTCTCATCTGTTTTCTGCAATAAATCCTTAACAGTTCCTGAGAATTGTTTAGGAATAATATCAACTTGTTGCGGCTTATAAGCTATCCTGATTTCTCCCTTCTTTCTTTTTTCAAAAAAAGTTTGAGCTTCAGTACCCTTAAAATAAGCTATGAAATCTTCATGAGTGGCTTCATAACCTTCAATTTCAGTTCTTCCAATGTTTGGCTTTAAAACATCTGCCAGCACTTTTATAGCAGTTGATTTTCCAATGCCATTTCTACCAATTATACCAACAACCTTTCCAAACAATGGAGTTGGCAGATTATAAAGTGCAAACCCATTCTTACCATAGCGATGAATCGGATCTCTTTCAAGCTCTTCAGGAAGATTAACCATTTCTAAAGCATTAAAAGGACACTTGTTTGCAGCAATCCTATCACCATCAGTTATAACCTCCTCATTCACCATCACTTTTCCATCAGGTGATTTTACTATGGCATCTTTTCCAGCTCTATTGCTAGGGCTAACCCTCATACAGAGATAACCACCACAACCTTCAGGATTACATTTCTCTTTCTTAACAACCATAATTCGCTTTGCCATAATAAGAAGATAATGAATGTTCTTTTTAAACATTATTATTAAAATTAGGATTATATGTTGCAAATTCTTATCAAGACTATAGAGAAGGACTGTTTCCGCCTGAGATAGTTACAGGCAGAGAAAAAAACTTTGAGAAATATGAGAAAACAACAATAAGAATATTGAAAAAATTAAGAGAAATACTTAAAAAGTAATTCCACTAACTTTAAATATCTACAACCCTTTTTTAAAAGTATGAAAGGTTTCATTGTTTACCCAACCTATAGAATAGTTGATGAAAAAGCTTTTGTGTACTTATTTGGTCGATTAGAAAATGGTGAGTCATTCTTGACAATGAACGAATTCAAACCTTACTTCTACATAACGGAAACTAATCTTAAAAAAGCTCTTAAAATATCTTCTTTTGATTATGAAAAAACAGATCTTAAAAATTTTAAGAAAGAAAAAGTTGTGAAAGTAATTCTAGATATCCCAAAAGAAGTTCCTGAACTAAGAAGAAAACTCGAAAAAGAAGATATTGAATGTTTCGAAGCAGATATAAGGTTTGCTTATAGATTTTTGATGGATATGGGCATAAAAGGTTCTCTTGACATAGAAGGTGATTTCAAAAAAGGAGAATTCACAGATAGAACCTATGAAAATCCGGAATTGAAATCTGCAGATTGGATTCCAAAATTAAAAGTATTATCTATAGATATTGAAACAAATAGAAACGCTAGAGAGATATTCTCTATATCTATGGTTACAGAAAATTTTGAAAAAGTAATAATTATTTCTGATAATGACTTAAAAAAAGCTATTTGTGTAAATAATGAAAAGGTTCTGTTAGAAAAGTTTCAAGAACAAGTGATAAAACTTGATCCTGATATAATCACTGGTTGGAACGTTATAGACTTCGACCTTGTAAAGCTTGAAGAGAAATTTAAGCAATATGGAATGAATTTTAAAATTGGAAGAACAAATGATGTTTGCAAGATTAGACAAGAAGAATCTTTTTTTAGAGATTCATCAACTAATTTTCAAGGAAGAATTATTCTTGATGGTATTCAATTATTGAAGTTGTCTTTTGTAAAACTTAAAGATTATAAACTGGATACTGCCGCACAAGAATTTTTAGGGGAGAAAAAACTTATTGGTTCTAAAAATAAAGGTTCTGAAATCGAAGATGCATTCAAAAACAATCCTCAAAAACTAGCTGATTATAACTTGAAGGATTCAAAAATGGTTATTGATATTCTTGATAAAACAGGCGTGCTAAACTTAACAATTCAAAGGTCATTACTAACAGGCATACAACTTGACAGAGTCAAAGGCAGCATATCTGCTTTTGATTCGCTCTACTTAAGAGATTTAAGAAAAAAAGGTTATGTTGCACCATCCGCTAAATTCGGAGATAGAGAGGAAAGAATAAAAGGCGGTTATGTGATGACCTCAAAGCCAGGCATATACGACTATGTTATTGTTTGTGACTTCAAGAGCTTGTATCCAAGTATAATAAGAACTTTCAACATTGATCCTTTCACTTTTGTGCCTGACTGTAAAGGAAAAGATCTTATTAAAGCGCCTAACGGTGCTTGTTTTAGAAAAGAGGAAGGAATCCTTTCAAATATGATTCAAAGATTTTGGGATGCAAGAGATGAGATAAAAAAGAAAAAAGATTCAACAGGTAGCTACGCAATAAAAGTTGTTATGAATTCTATGTTTGGAGTAATGGCCAATCCAGTTTTTAGATTTCATAGCACTGATATGGCTAATGCAATAACTCATTTTGGTCAGCATCTTATAAAATTAACAACAAGAAAAATTGAAGAAATGGGATATGAGGTAATCTATGGTGATACTGATTCAGTATTTATAAATTTAAACGTGAATAATGAAAAAGACGCTGGAAAGATTGGTAAAAAAATAGAGACAAACATAAACAACTTTTTTAATGAACACATAACTAAAGAATACGGAGTGAAAAGTTATCTAGAGTTAGAATTTGAAAAAGTCTACAGACGATTCTTAATGCCAAAAGCTCGTGGTTCAGAAGTTGGAAGTAAAAAAAGATATGCTGGCTTGCTTCTTAAAGATGGTAAAGAAAAAATGGATTTTGTAGGTTTAGAATTTGTGAGAAGAGATTGGACTGAACTAGCAAAGAAGTTTCAACTTGAACTTTTAAAGAAAATATTTTACAAAGAAGAAGTTGGAGAATATGTTAAAAATTTTGTAGATGAATTAAAAAAAGGAAAGCATGATAACTTATTAATTTATAGAAAAGCAATAAGGAAAGGATTAGAAAGTTATACCAAAACAACTCCTCCTCATGTAAAAGCCGCACGTATGCTCAAAGATCTAAAAAGCAATATAATCGAATATGTGATAACAATTAATGGTCCAGAACCATTAGAATTGCACAAAAGCAAGATAGATTATAATCATTATATTGAAAAACAAGTTAAACCATTAGCAGACACAGTTTTAAGTTTTTACAACACTAGTTTTGATGATATTATGAAGAACAGCTCTCAAAAAACCTTGTTTGGATACTAGGTTCTGCAAATTATTTAAATATTAAAACATATTGATGTATCTATGAAACAAAAAATAAACAAAAAAATAGTTATTTCAGCGATAATTATACTATTTATTATTTTTATCATTTTTGGAACTAAATTCTTCTTGTATCTTAACTTTCTTTTAGGAAATGATTTGTTAATAAAGCTAACATCTGATAAGGAATACTTATCTGTCGAAAGAAACCAAACCTTTGATTTAAATTTCAAAACAAGTGTAATCGCCAATCCTTTTTGCAAAGTTGACTGCAACTCCACTTTTGAGGATTTAAGCGAGAATCAATTACTGGATAATAATAGCTTTATACTGAAAACCAATAATCCATTCGAGAAACAATACAAATTAGAAATAACAAAATTTGGAGAAGGACAAAAATTATTAAGATTTAATCTTGAATGCAGCAACAAGAAAACAAGTCTTTGTCACACAGATGAAAAGAAAACTGAAAAAAATATTCTAGTAAATGTAAAATATTCGCTAAGTGAAGAAGAAGATATACTTAAAGAAACAATACATAAAGAACTTAAACTGATGAAAAAATCAATTTCAGAACAACAAATAAAAATTTTGACTTTAAATGAGCTTAATCAGACTAAAAAAAAATTATTGAATTTGGATTTGAAAAAGATAAGTTTATTGACATATAAAGTATCTCAAAATATTGAATTATTGAATGAACTAAAAATTTTTTGGGATAATAAAGATTATTATCAATTGGGAGAAAAGTTCGAGAAATTATTTATTGATAAAAATGATAGTGAGATTAATGAAACCTATGGACTCTTGAAGACAAGAGTTAGTGAATACAATGAATTCTTGAATGAATTAAACTTCTCAAAAGTAAAAATGGCAATTTCTACAATTACTGAATTTGAAACAAACATGCTTTTGATTGAAAAAATAAAAGAGCAGAACAAAAACGCAATTATAATGGTTATTTCCCATAACATAGAAGAAGCAAACCAATTATACAAAGCAGGAGCAACATATGTTATAATGCCCCACTTTTTAGGTGGAAGCTATGCTTCAATGATGATTTCAAAACACGGACTAAATGTTAATAAATTCTTGGAAGAAAAAA
>JAHJDK010000078.1 GCA_018812505.1 Nanobdellota archaeon
AACAACGTAAATTTTATAGTTGTAAAATATATGAAAACGCTAATAGTAGGCTAACAAAATTTAAACATATAAAAGTTCGCAAAATCTGCAATAAGCGAGCTTATATTAATTAAATGATTTTTGCACTAACAGATTATTGCAACTACATTTTTCAAAAGAATAAATATTCACCTGTTGTTTTGAATTCTCATGGGTTAAAAATTGCTAATAAAGAAAATTTTCCATCATTTGAGAATATTCCTCCTATAAGCATTATATATTGTCACACTAGAGGTTGTTTTAATAGCTGGCTTGTAATGTATTATACAAATAGTGTTCTTTCACATACTGCCATGTTTCTTGAAAATGGATTACTTTTAGATGTAACTACAAGTGGAGTTATACAACATAGTGCTAGCGACTATTTAGATAATAAAAGCTATTTAATAATCTTATCAATTCAAAAAACTAAGGATGAGATTAACGAGTGTTTGAATCGCGCACGTTCTATGATTGGTTGTGATTTTAATTGGGGTGGGATTTTCTATTTTTGGCTGTTAATACTTTTTGGTAACAACGAAGAATGGCGCTTAAAGCATTCGCTCGATGTTTTATTTATTATTTTAATATTTTCTTTTATAAACTCAGGGTTTTTATTTCTTGGGTTTGTGTATGTAATACTTACAGGCATGTTTGTTATTAAAAGGATGGTCTTGGAGAATGAAAAAGTGTATTTTTTAAAGAACGAAGAAGATAGTTTTTAATTAAACGTTAATTATGTTAAGTAGAGAAAATATGTACTTGGAAGAGTTTTCAAAAACACTATTAGAACTCATAAATTATAGTTCTAAAATGAATGCGCTGCTAGAAGCTGTTTCTGCAGATGGTGATAGCGCTTATGCAATTCTCATGGAAGCATCTCCCGAATTTCAAGAGGGGCATAATAAAATTAATTCACTTACAGCTGACTTAAAACAGATACTTATTGCTATAAAAGGATTTCCATTAACAATGCCAGATGAAAAAACGAAGGAATTTTTTGAGAAAGCCTCTAATATTTTAGAGAAAAACTTTTCTGAAAAAGATTTTTATAAATTTGTTGAATTGCAATTCGTAACGCAAAGCAATGAATTTTCACAAAGATTAAAAGATGTTAATAGACTTTATTTGCAAGGATATCTGCACAAAAGAACTTCCAGTCTTTATAACGAAGCAGTAAATTGTTATGTTTATGGTTTTTATAATGCTACTTGCGTTTTATGTAGGGCTATTTCAGAATTAATTGCTAAACGATATATTGATCACCGTGGAGAAGGTAATTTATTATGTTGCATAGACAAGGAAAAGAAACTATATACTATCCCTGGTTTATTAAACAAATTATCTGTATCTAAAGAGATTCTTCAATTATATCGAAATATACATTCAAGTGCTGATAAAGTTCTACATGTAATGGATGTAAAGATTTCTCAAGATGAGGCATTAAAAACAATTAAAAAACTTCAAGAATTTATAGGGGATTTTCCAAAATGTATTTGATTGTTGAGGTATAAACACTTATAAAAGTTCGCTAACCTGCAATAAGTGAATTTATTGATTAAACTTTGATTAGGAGTGAAAAGTGTCTTTACTAAAAGAAATTCTAGCTTGGACTATCAGTGGTCTCACTGATTGGCAGCGCGATGCTATTCGCCGCTTGTTTCAAAAGCAAACACTTAATGAGCAGGATTATATTGATTTGTACGCAATGTTGAAGTCTTCGCATGGTATCCTCGATTCGCAAAATCGAAAGCCTATTCCATTTTCTCAATCATTTCTTCCAGCACAGGTTGAAAGTTCCGCCCCTGTTATTATTCAAGCGATGAGAGATTTAAAAGATGTCAATCTTATCGGGGACGGAGAAAATTTAAAATTTTCAGCAAAGGGAATGACCTTAATTTATGGTGGGAATGGATCTGGTAAATCTGGATACTCTCGTGTGTTAAAACAAGCATGTAGGGCTCGTGATGTGCTGGAGGTTGTACATCCTAATGCTTTTGATTTGAAGGCTGTTCACAATATTCCTGAAGCGATTTTTGATGTTTTGATTGATGAAAAAGTGAAGTCCATTGCTTGGAGACAAGGACAAGAACCACCTGATGAACTTTCTACTATTGCTGTATTTGATTGTCGCTGTGCGCGCACGTATCTTAATTCAGAACGAGATGTAGCATATCTACCTTATGGTTTAGATATTGTAGAAAATCTTGGGCAAGAAGTCTTGCCTCAATTAATGCAGCGATTGAATGCAGAAATTGCTAATATTAGTGTGGATACCACATCTTTTGCTGATTTATTGGGGGATACAGTTGTGGGTAAAACGATTTCATCCCTTAGCGAGAAAACTGATCCAACAAGTATAGTAAAACTTGCTACGCTTGAGGAGGATGAAAGAAAAAGACTGAATGCTCTTGAGAAGATGTTATCTGAGAATGATCCAAAGACCAAAGCAAAAAGTATAAGAATTTTAGCGGGACGGATAGATAGCTTAATTAGCCGGATAAATGCTGTAGTAACTTATGTTGGTAAATCAGCAATAGAAACACTAATCGTTTGTGACAGTGCTACTGAAGTTGCAATTAAAGCCGAATCTATAGCGGTGGAGAATTTTAGAAAAGGAGAACAGCTCCTTTTAGGCACAGGAGATGAGGCATGGAAGCTGCTCTTTGAATCCGCGCGACGGTTTTCGACAGAGGTAGCTTACCCCAAGAAACCTTTTCCTAACACAGAATCTGGCTCTAAATGTCCATTATGTCAGCAAATCTTAGATGAAAAAGCAGTTCAACGCATGAGAAGATTCGAAGACTTTGTAAAACAAGAGGCTTCGAAAGTTTCAAGAGAAAAACAGAAACAGCGCGAATCAGCAAAGAAGTATATTGCGGATGCAACACTTAGTTTGGGCCTGGATACTGCTATTTTAGAAGAGTTAAAACAGCTGGATGATGGATTGCCAAATCTTTTACAAGAGTTCGACAAAAAGATTGAAGTTCGTAAGGGGTGGATATTGAATGCTTTAAAAACGCATGTGTGGAGTAATTATCCCTCGATTGAAGATGATCCTCGTATGGGATTAAAAGGTATTTCATCAAAACTGATTCTTCAAGCAGAAGAGTTAGAAAGGTCTGCGGATGAGAAACAAAGGAAAGCGCTTAATGCTGAATGCTCAGAATTGCGAGTGCGAAATAATCTTGCAACACGACATAAGGCTATATTAGATTTAATTCAGCGAATGAAGATCAAGGCTAAGTTAGAAGAATGTAAAGATGATTTAAAAACAAGAGTAATTTCTGATAAGGCAAAAGAATTTGCAAGTCGCGCTGTTACTACAGCATTGAAGAATGCCCTGGATACAGAATTTCAACGTTTAGGAGTTGGGCATATTAAGACAAAACTTAATGAGCGCGTTGAACAAGCAAAAATGAAGCACAAACTTCTTTTAGACCTTCCTATGTCAAAAAAAATAGATGAAATTTTAAGTGAGGGAGAACAGCGGGCTATTGCTATTGGTTCATTTCTCGCCGAATTGCATTTATCTGGACACAAGGGTGGAATAGTGTTCGACGATCCAGTTTCTTCTCTTGATCACTATCGTAGAAAAGATGTTGCGTTGCGTCTGGTTGAAGAGTCCAAGACTCGACAGGTTATTATCTTAACGCATGACACCGCCTTCCTAGGGGAGTTGCGCGATATGATAGAGCAGCAGGACGCTGATTGTTTAACATCTTTTTTAGAGTGGAAAGGAGGAAAACCTGGGCATGTGTGTTGCGGGTTGCCTTGGGATCATAAGACTTATAATGAGCGTTTGGATATACAGGAAAAAAATCAAAAATACTTAGAAAATAGTTGGCAAGTATACCCTAGCGAAGAAAATAAAAATAATATGCGCCACGAATACAACTTTTTACGCGCAACTATTGAACGTGTTATTCAGGATGTTGTCTTTAGCGGCGTTATTAGGCGGTATCGTGACTGGATTAAAGTATCTGATCTCAGTAATGTTGTTGGCTTCTCGAACATTGAATGTAAAGAGATACTCCGGCTACATAAAAGATGTTGTGATGTCATCAGTGCGCATGATTCTTCTTCGGTAAAGAATGCATCTGTGCCAACGGCTGTAGAATTAGGCGAGGATATTGTCAAGTTGAAGCAATTAATTGAAATTATTAAGAGTAGGAGAAAGTTGTCAGCTTAGAAACCGTGATTATGTCTTAAGAAGTTTCAATATATATTGGTCAAATAAACTTATATGAAAAAGTTGGGGAAAATATGGCAGATAAAAATTATTGTGTAGCAAAGTGCAAATGTGGTAAGAGTTGTAAGGTAAATAAAGATAATCCTGAAGATAAAGATGTTTGTTGCCATTTTCGCATGTATGAAAAAAATTTAGATCGCATTATATTTGTTTTTGCAAATAATTGATAGTGGGATATTATTGCGCTCAAGAATATAGCTTTGTATGTTTATGGTGAATTTGCATAGGATTATTTATGTGTGGAGCATATAAAAGTTCGCAAAATATGTATTGTGTGAACATATTAGTTGAGATGTAATGATGTTATGTAGGAATTTAAAAAAAAGATGTTTATTTTCTGATTTTTAAAAGCATGCTGATTGGGGCTATAGACAACTTAAAATACACAAATCCGTCACAATACACTTCCTCTATAGTTGATAATTCAGCATTTCTAAGCACTTACGCATTAGTTTAATTAGTTTGTAAACCGGAAGGTCGTAAAGTTTCTATTTTCTAGAAGAAAAGGAAAGTTGATTAGATTTTTTTGAATACAATCTCTATACCCTATGAGCTAAGAAGAAAGGTGAACAAATGAATTCTTTTAGAAGAGCAAGTGAATCGTTTACTAGGGCAATGCAAATTTCTGGGATTGAACCAGAAGATGAAGCTTTCTTTGAAGGCATGGCGTATATGGCAAATGGATTTGAGGATTTATTATTAGTAATTGATGAAATTAAAGATTCAAAAAACTGATTAACTGATGATATCCATTCATTGAATATTGAAAGAGAGAGTTTCCTGTTTTGGAAAAAATAAAGAATATAGCCTGATTTGTTGACCCTTGTCAAAGAAGTTTTCAGTCTAGTATTTAAAGTTAGTTATTTCTTGGGGGGAGTCCTAGATTTTGTAAAATGTTTTTATAAAAATTTCGTAATGACTATTTTCAAAAAGATGAAAACGTTGATATAATTCATATATATTATTCTTGATAAAGGGCTTCTGAATGACAGATAATTTTAAAAAACCTGCTGGAGATATATTTGAAAAATATAGAAATGAAATAACAGATCTTCATGAAAATACTCACTTTACTGTCTTCCTTTGTGGTCCTTCAATAAAAAAATTATCTGAGCTTGGAGCTACTCTTAGAAAGAATATTCATGAGACTCTGTTGAGTAATGGTTTTAAAGTGTTTTTAGGCGAAGATGATGGTTTGGAGGAATTGAGAAAAAAATATTCTGCAAATGCCCAATCTAATGAGCTTAAGTTTATTGAGAACCATTGTAATGCTATTATTTTGATAGCATCTAGCGTAGGTGCTTATTGTGAGCTTGGGGCATTTACCAAACATATACTTGATTCAGAAAAAGATATAGATTTTATTTTACTGATTGATAAAGAGCATGAAGGAAAATCATCATATTTAAATTCTGGTCCAGCAGCTATAGTGGAACACAAGATAGGAAAAGTGTTCTATGAGGAGTTAGACTCTTATGATACTAAGGATATAATTGAGAGATTAAAGCAAAATAGAGCTATGTTTTTTATGGATAGAAGGGGTAAACCTCTTAAAGGGAAATAATACATGTCTGCTAGATTTAATTGGAGAATCATTCTTTGGGCTCTTGGTGTGGTTCAGCCGGCTACGGCAAAAGAAATTAGAGAATTACTTCTTAAGGTCTTTCCTGATGCTGGTAGAATACCCTCTCAAGATGAGTTCAAAGTATATTTGAATTTATGGGAAAAAGAAAGGCTTGTTGGCGTTGTTAATCGCAAGAGTGCTCATTATTCTTTGACATCTAGAGGTAATTATAGGATGGGATCAGATCTTAGATATAATCGTGATAAAGTAAGATTGTTCTTGATGAAGGAGGCTCGCAGGAATAGAATATATTTATCAGGGGAGCAAATAAAGGAGTTGGTTGGCGATTCGCCAACTGTGATAGGTAGTAGGGAAATATACAAGAGGCATCGGCCAATAATTGCGGCCTTGCCATGCTTCGGCCGAAATTATTGGCCGATGCTCTTAGGACAGCTTTTAGCTGACCCTTTGAAGAACGGCTCCCCTGATAATCATCTTGCATTATATTCTTTTCCATCTTTTGAATCTTTGATTTCTTCTTATGATAGGTTTTCTCGCATAAAAAAGCCCAGCCTTCATCTTTTGGCCTTGGCGATTGGTATTAGTCCTCGTCTAATTAGTTATATAATCTATAAAAGGCCAGAGCACTATAGGCAGTTTGAAATAGGTAAGCGTGGGGGGGGTACTAGAAATATCTGTTCTCCTAGAGTGTTTTTAAAAACTATTCAGTATTGGATTTTAGATTATTTATTGTTTGCTCTTAAAATTCATCCTTCCTGTAATTCATATCAAAAAGGTAAGTCAATAATAACAAATGCATCTGATCACGTTGGGAAAAATTACGTTGCTAATATTGATATAAAGGATTTTTTTAACTCAATTTCAGAACGTAGTATTTCTAAGTTTCTATGTAATCAAGGTTATGATGCAGGTTTTTCAGAGCTTATTAGCAAACTAGTTACATTAAATGATGGTTTGCCACAGGGTGCACCTACTAGTCCTCATATTTCAAATGCTTTTATGTATCAATTTGATGAGAAGATTTTTAAATTTTGTGAAAAGTTGAAAATGGTATATTCAAGATATGCTGATGATATGACAATTAGTGGAAGTAATAAGAAAGATATAATTAGGGGTATCGGTTTTGCTAAGCAATATCTTGATAGTATGGGATTATCTTTGAATGAAAGTAAAACAAGAATTGCTAGCAAAGGAGGGCAGCAAAAAGTAACGGGCATTGTTGTTAATTCTCATATTTCTCCACCAAGAATGTTTCGTAGAAAAATCAGGGCCATGTTTCATAACGCTTATAAAAATCCTAAAGAATATCGAGATAAGCAAGGTCAGTTAAAAGGTTATTTGTGTTATCTTTGTGCTTTTCCAGGAGTGCTTACTGCAAAGGATAAAGAGATTTATGTAAGGACAATTAATCGTTTATCTTCTTTTGCGGAGTGATTAGAGTAGAAGGGCGCTTTAAGGAAATTTGGCACATGACCCACCCTCCAAACACTTAAATGCTACAAAATAAAAGACTTATGGCAACTGCGACGCAGGCTCATAACCTGAATATCGTTAACTACTGGACTGTGTATATAATAGA
>JAHJDK010000079.1 GCA_018812505.1 Nanobdellota archaeon
AAACAACAAGATTCTAATAGAGACAAGAGAAGAGACTGTAACAAGGCTAATAGGAAAGAATGAGTGTCTGACAGGTTTTTATGCAGGCATACTGAACGTTTTATTCAGTTCTCAAGTGTTTTGTAGTAAAAAAATCCAGACGAGGAAAAGCTGCAAGTATTTCTACGAATTGCTAGATAAAAAATTCTCACCTTTACCATCAAAGAAAAAAGAGCAGTATGACAGACTAAATCTCTCTTCTGGATCGAAGGGAATAACATTGAAAAGTGCCCTGGAGTCTGGTATATTTCAGCTAAAGGAGGATTCGAATAGAATCCTTTTCAGGGGAAAGGACTTGTGGTATGTGGAAAATACCGGATTTCATATACTAGGCAATAGAAAAATACTCTTGGACAAAGTACCGAAAATATCTTACGATTTCTTCAGACAGATTATAATAAAAAAATCATCATGCGACAAGAAACTCAATATGATTAAAACCTTGCTCCAATCTATGGGTTGGGGTGTCGTGAATATAATAAACAAAAAAAATAGAATTTTATTTGAAATAAGTAACCTGCCGCATGGAATGCAGATAGAAGAAGATAACTGGGATTTTTTAGTAGAAGTGATTTTAGGTTATATGTGGCTTATTGATAAAAAATTCAGAATAAATGATAAGAAATGCAAACATGGTAAACTAGTAATAACTTATTTTAATTAAAGTTATTGCACCAGTAATCAACGATATCTTTCTCGCAATCCCGTCTGGCAGGACAGCCGCCACGGCAAATTTCGTAATGTCTACAGCCTCCACACTTGGAAGGAATATTGCTTTCTAAGAACTTTTCAAGTCTCATCTTGTGAAATTCTTTCAAATTTTCTCCACGTTCTATGAGATTAAAAATATTGTATAGTAATTTTCTGTATACGCCACAAAAATAAACACTGCCATAATTAGAAATAAGAGTAAACATGCCTTTTGTTGCAGGACAAAAACCTCCTGTAATCTCAGTCTCATCTTTATAGTTCAAAGGAAATATAGGATCACCACATTCTATGCTTTTTACACCTGTATTGTGTGAAAATCCAGAAAGACTCTGAAGAGTTTTCATATAATCAGTCGGTCTCATATCCGACTTTTCTATCGCACGTCCTTCATGAATCATGTCAGAAACCCTGCAACGCTGTATTCCTAAACTGCGGGCAAATTTGAATATGTCTAAAACTTCCTTTTCATTGATTTTGGTCAATACTGTTTGACAAACACATGTTATACCAACCTCTTTCGCATTTTTTAATGCGTTAACGGCCTTATAGAAAGAGTTGCTTTTACCTCGTATTCTGTCATGTGTTTCAGATTTTAGGCTATCAATGTCTATCTGAACTTGAGATAGACCAAGTCTTCGCAACTCCTCAGCAATCTTTTTTGTTAGAAAGTAACCGTTTGTATTCATGTGAACAATCATACCATACTCATGGGCTTCTCTTACAACATCCTTGATATAAGGGTACATCAAAGGTTCCCCCCCTGAATAAGTGATCTGTCTTATTTCATTGTCAGCTAGCAAACGAATAATTCTTTTTGAGTCTTTCTTACTCATATGTCTACCATGAGTATTCGAATTAGCGTAACACCAAACACAGTTAAAATTACAAAGGCTTGTAAGCTCCAAAACTACCCAGCTTAGAGAATTTGTCATTTCAAATTTTCTTACCTTCTCCCTTGCGTCACAATTGTCCCACTCAAACGTAACCATACACATTAAACACACTTCCTAGAACTAACCAAAACATTAGAAAAATAAAGGAATATAAACCCAAAGTATGCGAAACCAAAGGTTTGTTCTTGTAAAGGGAATATATTATTGCCAGAGAAAATGGCAGAAGAATTATAATGCGACTAAAAAGGAGAAGAGACGACGAAAATATACTTATCAACGCAGATACTATTTTCAATGCTCTACCATATCCCAAAAAAACTGGGAGAGTTTTGAAACCAATCGCCTTGTCTCCAACATAGTCTCTAAGATCAGAAATCATACTCATAATCACAATGAAAAACAGGATTAGAAAGTAATAGTACAAAACGTCGAGACCTATTTTGCTGGTGCCGACCAAAAACACTATGCTGATTCCAAAACCGGTGTAAAGATTTTTCACCAAAAAGTATTTCTTAAGCTTGAAGTAAGAATAGTGTATGCTCGTCAAAATTCCTATCAAAGAAAATACAATCGAATAAAAGGACAGAAAGATTGAAAAAAACAGTCCTGAAAGAAAAAAGAGAGAAACCAATATTAAGCCCCTCTTACCAAGAACAAAGGGATTGATTTTTTTTCTGTTTATCACGTCTTCTTTAGTGTCTGTTATGTTGTTCAAGGAATAGGAGCCGGCGGATATAAGGAACGACGCCAAAAAGACAAATAACAGCTTAACACCGATATTGTTGAAAAGAAGAAACCCGATAATTCCTATCGTACTTATGAAAATGCAGACTTTAAGTCTTATAAAGCCTACCAAGTTTCTGGTTATATCTTTCATCATCAATACCCGACAAATTCGATAGCCCCGTTTAGTTCGTTGTTTTTTTCAGAAAGATGATTCTTTGATCTGTTCAGTGTCTCTCCGTTTTTTGTAGTGTTACCGTAATGGAGAATTGACATATTAAACTATTATTTTCTATATTTATATATA
>JAHJDK010000080.1 GCA_018812505.1 Nanobdellota archaeon
TGTTCATTGTAAAATCATTCTTCCCAATATATGTTGGAATGAATATTTCTCTAGAATATCCTTCATGAACTTCTGATGCCAATATTAACTCTCTTTGCAGTTCAAAAGCAAAACTTTTCATTTGAGAAGCTTTTTTATCAGCTGCAGAGTCACTGACAACCACTAATAATCCAGCCATTATAACTAATATTAATACAACACCTATTATTATCATTGACATAAACTCTAAAGCTATCTGTGCTTTTCTCAATTCAAATCACCCTATAACTGTAACTCCATTCCCAACAGCACTTATTTTTATAGAGTGCATTCCTGGGTTAGAATTCAAGCTCCCCGAAAGATTATTAGTTGCAACAAACCTAGTAAAATTATATATAAAAGTTCCAGAATCAACCTCAAAAATAGTTCTGTTACCTGTAAAAATGACTGATTGTACATATCTGGGAACGTAAATTTCTAAGGTTTTAGCAGTTGGCTCTCCTAAATAATAAACATTGTCAATCGCGTCAACCAATTCTTCAGCCAGTTTTTTCAGCTGTGCAGATGACACGTCTTCATCTATGTCTTGAGCTTCTGTCAAGAATAATAGCATTACAGGTATTATAAGCATAAAAGCAAACCCTGTTATCATTAGAAACTCTAAACTCACCTGCCCCTTTTTTTTCATACTATAAAAAATAATAAGAGTTAGAATATATAAATTTTACCCTATATAACTCATGTCTTTGTATCGTTTCAATTGATTTAAGGTTGTGTGTTTCGCAACTGATTCAGAATCATTTTCTTCATCAAACTTTTTTATCTCTTGGTTTATGTATCTCATTGATATGTTAAAATCATATTTCTTGTTCAGAACTTTCAATATCTCTCTTGCACCCCTTAATCCAACGTACATTGGGTGTCCATAAGTTTCTGCGAGTAAGGATGCAGCTCTTATTTTTCTTCTCTGGCTCAATCCAACTAACAATCCTGAAACTCCTATTATAGGCCCTACAATGCCATATAGCTGAGTGTTGACCTTGTATTTTGCAAATTCAGATATAAACTTTGACTCATTTCCTGTGCAGAAAACCTTTGGATTATCCGGGATTTCATTCATCCCTATTCCTCCAAGAGTTATTATTTCAGAACAATTGTATCCCTGCATCAAATCAAGCATTTTTTCTGTGAATTCATACGAGGATATTTCATCCATTGGCTGAACATCTCCTGTTAAGAACAAGAAATCTTTACCACCATGTTTTTTATAATAAACCTCTATCTTTGGCAGTTCAACCAGGTTATCTTCATTTACAAAAACAGAGTTTGGCAGTGAATGTGAGAAAAGTTCCATTACTTTGTAAGCATCTAATTCATCAACCAGTATGTCTGCAACTATCTTACCAACATTTCCAAGACCAGGAAGTCCTTCTATAAAAACTGGATTTTTAAGTTTTAATTCTTTTTTTTGTGATATTTTCCAACTACCCATTTTTTTGTTATTTCCCGTATTTTGCTGTTCGCCTGTAAGAGCCATATTTGTCTTCAGGGCTATATTTTGGCGGCTTTGGATTAATTCTTTTGCCGCCGCACTCACATTGTTCTTTTAATCCATAAGAGTTGCATTTTTCGCATTTTAGTATTCGATTCATTTTTCAACTCTTTTAAATGCAAATTCTCCACCTTTTTCTTCCATATGTTTTTGAATTGCGGTCTTTGCTTCATTCATGATGTGTTCTGCAGTTTTATAATCACCTGCTAACACTCTCATCAAATACCTGCCTCCTCCTTCATATGCAATGGTTAATTTTTTGTCTGTTTTATCAGCTATTTTCAAAGCAGTTTTTACAATTTCCAATCCTTCTTTGTCATAGCTTGAGAGTCTGAATTCTCCTGATATAATAACTTCTTTTGGCTTAATTTTTTCTTTTATTAAGACAGTTAGTTTTTTTGCAACATCTTTATCAATTCCTAAAGATGTTAGTTCTAAATCATCCTCAACCACTTCATTAAAAGCCAAGTATAGCATATCATATTCTTTTAGTATTATTTTTGAGATGCTGCCATATACTTGCTGTAAAGGTTTCTTGAGTTCTTTGGCAAGCGCTTCAACTATTTTCTCGGCTTTTTGTTCTTGCTTTATAGAATCTAATTTTCTTCTTTTCTGAGCTTCATTAACTCTTCTAAGAGATAAATCTATGTGTCCTTTGTCTTCATTAATCTTGAGTATTAGGCAGACTATTTTCTTGTCTTCTTTAACAAAATCTCTTATGTTTCTTATTCTTCCTGGACTGACTTCTGATATGTGAATCATACCAGATTGATTTTTGTATTCATCCAAGTCGCAGAACACAGAGTGGAATTGAACGTTTGTAACTGTACAAAGAACTAGTTCGTCTTCCTCTGGAAAACCAGTTCTTTTGAAAAGCATTATTCCAAAACCTCCAGTATTCTGGTTTTTACAAGTGTTTTTCCACCACTAGGCTCTGCAAGTATCTTGCCACAAACCAAGCATTCAACACTTGAAGAAGATTTTCCAAAAATAATTTGTTCATTTTTGCACTTTGCACATCTCAATTTTATAAACTTCGAATCAGGATTCCTTTTCATCTTAAATACCCCTTAACTTTTTTTGTATTCTGAAGAATTTTAAGGTCTTTATAAAGTTAACCAATAGGTTTATATAGACAATTTTTTCATAAAGAATTATTTGCTGTAATTAATGCAAAATTTAATCTTTTCTAAGAGTGTTCAATATGTTTTTCACAACAGATTCATAAATTTGATTATCAATCTCACATATTGTTTTTACTATTTGAAATTTATTTGCTGTAAATATCATGTTTGTTTGTATATAACTGTCTATTCTTAAAGTTCCATTATTTGTTTGTTCTTTTTTTAATTCAATAGAATAATCATCAGCTTTAATGTTTTTAGAGGTAATCTGGCAAAGAATGATATTATCATTCATTTCATTTGATAAAACTAGGCAAGGTCTTAACTTTCTATTGGTTAA
>JAHJDK010000081.1 GCA_018812505.1 Nanobdellota archaeon
AGATAATAATAGCATTTGTGATAATGATGAAAGAGAATTATCTGATGACGAAGTAGGCTATTATGAGAACAATAATGAAGAATCCAGAACGAAAAATTATCCAAATACTTGTGGAAATAATGAAAAAGAAACTATTTGTCACAAAACCGAAAGTGGTTGGGAAGAATTATCTGTTTCATCTAATGCAGTTGATGCTCATTTAGCACTTGGAGATTATTGTGGAAAATGTAAAATAGAAGATACTGATGATTGGTGTGAAAAAGTTTTATTAGAAGAAAACATTGGAAGATTAGATTATATCAGTTTTGACTATCGTGAGCATGATATTCCTTCATTCAGAATAACGACTAATGATTCAAGCAAACAATTTTTCTATATTTCCGATGTTGAGAAACTTAATCTTGATGATGTAAAATTAAAGTATTATCCTAATTGTGATTCTAAAACAGTGGGACCTTTGTTGATATCTTTAAATGGGGATGAAGTTTTTTCTGGAATTTCTGATTGCGGAGTTTATAACACTTTGTACTTGGACAAAAATGCTGTGTTTAAGGATAAGAATGAGTTGGAGTTTGTCGCTACTGAAGGATCTTACTTAATAGACAGAGTATCTGTAAGAACGGAACTTAAAGAACTAGTTTATCCTGTTTATTATTTTGAGTTGGACGAAGAATTATTTTATGATGATGATTTGAAAGATGATTTCAATGTTTCTATGTCTTTAAGATTTGTTAATAATGAAGAAAAGAGGTTGGAATATAATATAAATGGTATTAGAAGACAAGTTAGTACTGATAATTTTAAATATGTTGTTAAGCTAGATGACTATGTTGTTTCAGGAACTAACTCTTTGGAACTAGTGCCTAAAACAGTGATTGACATTACAGAGTTATTAGTAACTTTGGATGAAGAAGACTAAAATGGTTTCTTTAGGTAGATTAAGAGGTGGGCTTAGCAGAGTAAAAGATAAGCTAAAATCAGGTGTTACTAGTTTAGGCACTAAAATAAAGTCAAAATTTAGTTCTGATGGCTCAACTGATGATGATTCTAAGGTAAAATTACCCAGTCGTTTAGGGGTTGGTATAAGATCTTTTGGGAATGCTATAAGGGGGATGCGTGGACGAGAGCGAAAACCTTATTATGGTGAATCCGATACAGAAGTAAGAGGTGTTGGTAAATTCTTAGTTTTTATGTGGGCTTTGCATTTAATAGATTGGTTGACAGGTTTTCAAACCATAAAAAAAAATTTTAGTTCACCAGTGCCTGTTGCTTGGATAATTGGCTTGTATGTTTTAGCAACAGTTATAGCTTTACTTGTAATATTTAGGGGTTCTTCTATTGCTTCTCGTTTATCAGGAAAAATAGTGTTTATATCTTTTCTTGCGATAGAAGTTCCTAGATTATTGGAAGTTTATGTTTCTCACGAAGCATGGATGCATGCAATATTGTTTTTTTTACCTATATGGGGTTTATACTTAATGTTTGGTCAATATTCTACAGATGGAACCAGACAATTCGGTTCTTGGTATTTAATTATAGTGTTGATTTTAGGATTTTATGGTTATGTTACTTCAGAAACTTTGAATATTCAGGGAAGTTTTCAACAAGCAAATGTCAGAGATTCTTTACAAACTATAAAACAAACTTTTGGAGATAATACTAAAACTTTATTTAAAGATTTGATGATGCTTCCCAGTAAGATAGGAGCAAAAATAAATCAATCTTTATCCACAGATTACTTCACTGGACAAGTAGAGCAAAATAAAGATGCTCCGCTAGGTGTTTATTTAGAAGACCTTCAACCAACTGAAGAATATTTTTTTCAAGGAACTCCTATTGTTGTGTGGGCAAACATTAGAGGTAAGAGTTTTGAAGGTGCAATAAGTGTTGATAACAAATGTTATGCTAAAAAAGGGAGTTCAGTTATTTTTGGACGGGTACACCCTACTCAAATAGATTTGTTTTATGATGATTCAAGAACTTTGGAGTGTGTCTTTGAAGAAAACTTAGAACAATTTGAAGAAGGCACTTACTCAGTTACTTTCTCTTCCAAATTCACTTTTCCTACATGGGGTTATGTAACATACGTATTTGTTGATAAAAACACTCAAATAGCTTACTATAGTCAGAAAAAAAATATTAATCAAGAGTTAGATATTCCAACAAAGGCAGAATCAATATATACCAATGGACCTGCAGCAATTGGAATGAATTCTCTGGATCTTCCAATAACAGTTTACACTAATAATCCTTATTTATTAACCTTTGGCATGACTCTTTCCAATGCTTGGCCCCAAGGAGAAATTATTACCATTAAAAAACTAGAAGTAAGAGTGCCACAAGAGATTTATTTTGATACTTGTTATTCTATACAATATAAAGAGCCTGTTGGAAGAGAAGATGATTACAATATTTATAATTTTGAGATAGATGTTAATAAAGGTTTTTTCAAAACAATAACCTGCCCTATGAAAATGAAAGACCCTGTGAATTTTTTAGGTTCAAATCTTAAGGTTACAAAGACGTTTGCTGTTAAAGCAGAATATGACTATAAACTTACAAAGTCAACAAATATTAGAATTAAAAAATGGTCTGTTTAATTAAAAAAAACTTTTTTTGTTTTTTTATATTTATGTTAGTTTTAAATTCATGCACTCAAACTTATAATCCTGAAACCGTTAATATTTTTGTTGGTGTAAAAGGTGTTGAACTAGAATTTGTGGGAGATTCTCCTCCAAGAGAAGTGTACGAAAATACAGATTTTCCATTGGCAGTTTTTGTTTCTAATGAAGGTGCTTTTTCCTTGAATGGTTCTACTTATAAAGGAATTCTTAGTTATTCTTATGATTCTTTTTATCTTTCAACTATTGATGGAACTTCTTCTCAGGATGATTTAAACATAGCGTTAGAAGGAAAATCTTATTTTAATTCAAAAGGTGATTTTGAAACAAAAATACTTCCTATGTTCAGAGCAAAACAGATTACAGGTCAAAGAGAACAGCCAACCACAGAATTATTCGTTAGTGTTTGTTATCCTTATAAAACTTTTTTATCAGATGAATTATGTATTGACACATCTCATTTAACACAAGATACTAGAGCTCGTGTTTGTGATGCGGAAGATAAGTTTTATACTGGTCAGGGAGCGCCTGTAGTTGTTACTAATGTTGAACTTGAAATGCAGGTTTCTGCGTATGCAACAAGACCTTCTCTTTTAATAAAAATTGAGAATAAAGGATCTGGAATGGTTCTTGCACCTGTTGCAGACTCAGAACTTAATAAAGCTTGTGAAGTTCAAAAAGATTCTGATAAAAAACAAAATTGGAATAAAGTCAAAGTAAGTGCAATATTATCTGGTGAAAAATTGACTTGTACACCTGAAGTGGTTAATTTAAGAAATGAGAAAGGGTTTTCTAGATGTTATTTGGCATCAGGAGGATTTGGAGGTTCTTTGAATTATTATGCAAATATGATTATTGAATTGGACTATGTCTACTCTACAAGTATTTCTAAAAAAATTGATGTTATAAGGTCTGGTTTACCAGTTCCTCAACTAATTCAAGGAAGTGATTGTGAGTATTGGGAATCAGAGTATAATGGTCAATGTGTTAATAATTGTGATTTATGTGCTAAAGGTGCAGGGTTTTCCTTTTGTGGTTCAATAACTGGCAATGATTGGGGTTGTAATTGTAATATGGAGGAATGTATAACTCAAATAAGTGCTTATAAAATAACTCAATTAGCTCAACCTCTTGGCTTAAAATCAGGTAATTGTATTTTTGGTCCTGGTCTTTGTCAGAGTGGGAAGTATTGCTGCATAAAACAATAAGTTTTATATATTAAAAGACATAAGAGGTTTGTACATGAAAAAGAGGACAATTTTCATTTTGTTTGTAATAACCTTGTTTACACTTTCTTCGTGTACTGGAAGAGGTGGTGTAAATTATCAAAAAGATCCTGAAGTAGAAAGATTCTATGTAGGTACAGAAGGTTTGAGGATGATTCTTGATCCTGGAGCTCCTCCTTCTAGATTATATTATTATGGAAATACACTTTCAGATAACTATAACACCTTCAGTATAGATGTTGAACTTCATAATGTTGGTGCGTCTTGGACTAAGGGAGGTTTGTATGTTTCTGGTTATGATCCTTCGCTGATATTCTTAGATGATATAAATATTCCAAAGACTGGAACTGGCTTGTTTGACAATTGCAGGGTTGATCTTGATTTGAGAAATTTAAATCTGAAAAGCATAGGTGGTTTTCTAAGTTGTGTATCCCCTAATAATATGGGTGTTGAAGTGTCAGGAGATCCTACTACAGACCAATTGATTGATGGTGTCAGGATTAACAATTTATTCAAATTTTTCGGTTGTGATAGTTGTCCTGATGTGGGTGTTAATTGGGATAGAGGCACAGATCACTTTAATTTTGACTTTGACTTTTCAGCTTTTGGACTTGATTTAGATTTGTTGCATCATGGTCAAGCATTATTAGTCATATTGGATTCGTTAAGCTTCGACAGATTTAATGGAAAGTCTTTTATTTTAGCACCTGATAATTATAATTATCCTGGTGGAGAATCAACTCTATTATCATTTCAAGGGCATATAAAGAATTCATGGCCTTCAGGTTTGGATGAAACAGATGTCAGTTTTTTAGTCACTTCTTGTTATTTATACACTACTTACGCAACACCCATAGTTTGTGTTGATCCTGCTCCTTTTTCACAAGATGAGAAAGTTTGTTATCCTGGACAAATAGATTTAAAAGGAAGTCAAGGAGCACCTGTTGCTGTTTCCAGAGTGTACCAAGAAAATACTCCAAGAAGTGTTATTTTCACTATTGAAGTTCGAAATGTTGGTAGGGGTAAAGTGATAAATCCTGGTTATATGGAACTTTGCAGCCCTTATTATCCTGGTAGGCTAAGTTCACAGGATGAAAACATAGTTGTTCTTGGAGATATACGGTTGTCTGGAAGTCCTCAAAGATTAAGATGTGTTCCTGATAATAATTTAATCAGATTAAGAGATGGTGTAGGTCAAATAACTTGTACTTATGATTTAGAGTATGCAACTGCTAAATCAGCTTATAAAGCTCCTCTTGTAGTTGAGTTATGGTATGGTTACTCTGAGAGTCAAATTAGGAATG
>JAHJDK010000082.1 GCA_018812505.1 Nanobdellota archaeon
ATCATTCCTGGCCTTGGAGGCATTCCGGGACGTCTAGGAGGCATTCCAATAGGTCTTTTTTCTTCTTCTTCGCTACCCTTCCTACTAAACCTCTCTTTTATCTTATCACGGTAAATAAAAATAATTGCAAGAATTACAAGAATTATTAAAATAATTAAAAGCCATATCCACCAAGGTAGTCCACTACCTGAATCATCACTCAAAGCAGAACAACACACCATTCCATTATTACAATTATAATCAACAGACTCATAACCATCCCCACACTCAGAATAACAATTATAATAACTTGACTCACATTCACTTGTCTCTTCAGTTGCAATTTCACAACCAGCTAAACAACATTGTGTTGTGTCAGATGCCTGAGCAACTAAACCCCTACAAACCTCTCCACTAGGGCAAATTCCTCCACCCATTACTAAACAGCTTTCTAAATTCAATGTCTTACAACAAGTCTTTGTAGTTCCAGAACAATAATATGTACTTCCAATATCATCATCCTCAGGACATAAATCCTCATTTATACAATAAAAACCCGCATCATCACAAAAAACAGTTGTAGCAGTATTATCAACATAATAATTCCGATTTAACAAAACCCAAAGAATAAAAGCTGTTTCCCTAACACTATTTGCCCAACAACCATTTGTACCTTGTTCATACAAAAGCCAATTCTTTGCATTAATTGTCTGCTCTTGATTTATCCCAAGACTAAGAAGAGCTAAAGCACTGTCATAATAACGATTATAAACAGTTGAATCAGCTTCCCAATAAGAACCAAATTTTTGCTGTTGAATCAAATCAGAGCCATAATCTTCATATCCAGTTAATAAATATATAAAAGCATTTGGCAAATACATTTTTTTAGTTTCACCACTTGAAATTAAATAAGGAATAAACTCATCTATCTCATGACCAGTAAGTGATAAAGCATAAGCACCCCATGCAGTACCTTCATAATCGCAACTACCTCCAAGCCCAAGACATTTAGAATAAACAGAATGCTCAGTAACACCATACTGAGGTGACTGCTGTGTATTTTCTAAAACATAAATTGTAGCAGAATTTTTATTTTTATAAAGAAGATTTGTTATAAAATCCTTATTACATGAAATCTTAAAAGTTTTAGAATAGCATGAAGGATTAATCTCATACCAAAAATTAGATACAGCTCTTGTCAAACAATTACCTGCATTCTTATCTATCTTTTTACTTTCATCAATACTAATCTAATAACGAAGCGAACCATCATCAATAGTACACTCAACCTCTCCATCTGAATCCTCTTGCAAAAACCAAATAATATCAGTAGGATTCTGTCTTCTCTCTAAAAGCCATTTTTCAATAGCCTCTGTATCTTCTCCAGCATGATTTAATGCTATTACTGCTAAAGCAGTATCCCGAATAGACCCAAAATTATTTCCACTTCTTTTCGTCTTTAGTTTTTCAACACAGCCTTTCATAATATTATCAGGAGTAGCCATAATTGTTAAAGCAATTTCCTGAACACTATCAACATCTTTACAGCCAGCCCCAGCTTTTTCCTCTAAACAATCAAATGCCTTAGAAAGATTTCCCAAACTCTCAAATTCTCTTGAAGAAGAATCAACACTAACAGAAGAATCATAATCACCACTTGAAGTTTCACTCACCACCTCATCACTTGTGCTTGTAACATCAGAATCACTTTCATTCTCTGCTTGTACAGTTACTGCAAAATTAATTACAAAAATCATTAATAAAAATATCAATAATACACCACCTAATTTTTTCATAATTATAGAAGTATTTGATTATTTATAAAGATTGTTAAAATAATTTTCTCATCATTCAAATTAACTTATACACCCTCTAAACGACCCTTTGCAGCAAAAGCTTTTTTAATAGTATAATTAACAGGATTTTTTATTCCTTGTTCAACTAAACTAAGCATTCCAAACTCTTTATAAATTGGTTTATCATAATTAGGAGGCAAAATCTTTCTCTTACTAAACCAATCAATCTGAGACTTAATATAACCCTGCTTTAAAGGCAATCTGTTTCTCTTATTCCACTCTTCAATCTTTTCAATAATATAATCCTGTGGAAATTCTAAAAAATTATAAAAA
>JAHJDK010000083.1 GCA_018812505.1 Nanobdellota archaeon
CATCAATTTTAAAAAATATGGGACAAATTACACTTTTTTATAGATAAAATATATAAATTGTTTTATTTTCTCTTTTCAAAGGTGATATTTATGGATGAAACAAAAAACTACAAAGTCAAAGACTTATCATTAGCAGAATTCGGAAGAAAAGAAATTGATATAGCAGAAAAAGAGATGCCAGGACTAATGGCTATAAGGAAAAAGTATGGTGACTCAAAACCGCTTAAAAACGCAAACATAATGGGAAGTTTGCACATGACCATACAAACAGCAGTGCTTATAGAAACACTTGTTGAACTAGGAGCGAACGTAAGATGGGCTTCATGTAATATATTTTCAACACAAGATCATGCTGCCGCAGCAATCGCAAAGACAGGTGTTCCAGTATTTGCATGGAAAGGAGAAACTCTAAAAGAATACTGGTGGTGCACTGAAAGAGCGTTGGATTTTGGAAATGGAAGAGGACCTGATTTAATAGTTGATGACGGAGGAGACGCAACCTTGATGGTTCATAAAGGAGTTGCAATAGAGAAAAATCCTGACTTGCTAAAACAAGATTATGATAGTGAAGGAGAAGACTTTAAAGAATTAATGCTTAAACTAAAAGAGGAATATGAAAGAAATAATACTCGATGGAGAAAAGTTGCAGAAAACATAAAAGGTGTAAGTGAAGAAACAACAACAGGCGTTCACAGGCTTTACCAAATGCTTGAAAAAAATGAATTGTTGTTTTCAGCAATAAACGTGAACGACTCAGTAACAAAGTCGAAGTTTGACAACCTATATGGTTGCAGAGAGTCGTTAGCAGACGGCATAAAAAGAGCAACAGACGTTATGGTTGCAGGAAAAACAGTTGTTGTATGTGGATATGGTGATGTAGGAAAAGGATGTGTTCAATCAATGAGAGGATTTGGCGCTAGAGTGATAGTTACAGAAGTGGACCCTATATGTGCATTGCAAGCAGCCATGGAAGGCTATAAAGTGACAACGGTAGAAGACACTTTAGGAGAAGGAGATATATATATTACCACAACCGGAAATAGAGATATTATAAGAATAGAACACATGTCAAAAATGAAAGATCAAGCAATAGTGTGCAACATAGGACACTTTGACAACGAGATACAAGTAGATAAGTTAGAATCTTACAAAGACATAAAAAAATTAAACATTAAACCACAAGTTGACAAATACATATTTCCAGAAGGTCATGAGATTTTCTTGCTTGCAGAAGGGAGACTAGTTAATCTAGGTTGTGCAACAGGACATCCAAGTTTTGTGATGAGCAATTCTTTCACAAATCAAGTGTTAGCACAGATAGATTTATGGACTAAGAATTATGATGTTGGAGTGTACATGCTACCAAAAGAGCTTGATGAAGAAGTTGCAAGACTTCACTTGTCAAAGATAGGAGTCAAGTTGACAAAACTTACAAAAGAACAAGCAGATTATCTTGGTGTAAAAGTAGAAGGACCATACAAATCAGATCATTATAGGTATTGATTAATTATTTTTTTGTACCAAAAACTCTGCAGTGTGTATTGACAATTTTGCCAGGACGTACTCAGTACTTTAGGGCGGAGTTTTTGATTTCTTCAAGCATTATTTCTGGAAATGTTTTAAAGATGTGTTCTCTATATGCAATCCAGGTGTCATAATTCTTGATTATATCTCCAAAGACATTTTTTACATCTTTCATTATGTGATGGTATTCTGCTCTGTTTTCTACAACCACATATAGTAGCAAATCCCATCTTCCGAGTGTTTTAGCTGATCTCACGATTGAAGGATTTTTGTCTAAGAATGCTTCAAACTTTTTTTCGTTCTGGAAGTTGAAGTATTTCATCTCTATGCTGAACGTGTACCAATGATATTTTAACAGTGAAAAACTTACCAATATGGTGAAGAATCTGATGATGTTTTCTTTTAACAATTTTTTTATCCTGTAGCTAACTGTGTCTGCGTTGATGCCAAGCTTTTCGCCTATTATGTATGTTGACATTCGACTGTCTTCTGTTAGTATTTTTAGAAGTTTTATGTCTGTCTCGTCTAGTTGTACTGTTTTCTCAGCATAATATTCTATTTTTTCTGTTATGTGGCTCTCATTGATTAATGGAGGGACATAGTCTGAGTTGTATCTTCTTATAACTTCAAGTTTTTCTTTTTCTAGTATTATTTCAGGAAAACTCTCTGATATGCCTGATAAGATTTTATCGAATTCTAAAATATTTCTGGCTATGATTGCTATTTCTAAGTCCCATCTGTCACTGTATTCTATCACACTTAAAACGTTTGGGTGATTTTTAACTTGTTCAATTAAGGCTTTTTGTTTCTCTTTGTCTCTTTCGTCTAACAGCAGAAAAATATGAAATAGTTTAAATCCTAGTTTTGAGTAGCTTATGTTTGCGGTAAACTTCAATATTATTCCTTTATCTTGCAATCTTTTTACTCGATAGTTGACTGCATCCCTTGACAACTGTACTTTTTTGGCTATTTGGGTTAGGGGCATTCTGGCGTTCTCTGATAATAAAGATAATATTCTTCGGTCTTTCAGGTCAACCTTAACATTTTTGTCCATATGTTCATAATCTATTCTTCCAGACATTTATCCACCTTTTTTTATTTATAACTTAACAATATTTAAAAATATTTCGGTAAATAAGCATTTTTTGATGAATACTTTATTATACTTTTGATGCTATTTATTATAATTGGTGATAGATATGGCTTGGAACAAAAGTTACGCAGGCTTCCTCTACGAGGACAATGATGATGAGGAAGAAGACGAATAATTTTTTTGCTTTTTAACTGTTAATAGCTTTTTGACTAGAGTTTTTGTGTTCTCCAAATCATTATTTGATTCTATATCCAAGGTTTACTTTGACATTTTCTCCATATATTCATGATTTGTTATTTTGGATATTTAACATCTTTTTTTTATTTATAGCTTAATAATACTAAATAATATTTCGGTAAAAACGTAATTTCTTTAAGAAAGTTTATTATATCTGTTTGTATATTCTTTTAATAAAATAACAAAAGGTGAAAAAAATGGAAAGCATGAAA
Organism: Nanobdellota archaeon; assembly: GCA_018812505.1. Taxonomy (GTDB): domain Archaea; phylum Nanobdellota; class Nanobdellia; order Woesearchaeales. The sequence continues at coordinate 3,067 of JAHJDK010000083.1, forward strand.
GTAAAAGATACGACTCTTGGAGATCTTGTCTCAAAAATTCAAGGTTGTGAATATAAAGAGAAACAAGTACTGGACATAGATAATAAAGTATGGCGAATGTACGTCAAGGAAGGTGGATCTGTCCTAAAAATAGCATATATTAGTGATCGTTGTGATGTCATAGCAACAGAAGCATTTGAATTGAGTGATAAAAGCAAAGAATCATCAGCTATAGATGATATAATTATGACTTATGATAATGGGATGAATAATGTACGCAACGCAGGAAAAAAAGGTTGGTTATTGTTTGTTTGCGAATTGATAGGTGCTGGAGCAGGATTTGCAGGCTTAAAAACTCCAGGAGCAGTTTTTGGAGCTGCATTAGGATACGGCGCTTATAGAGCAATAGGCGGACTTATAAGAAATGTGGAGTACAAAAAACTTGAGAATTACCTTGCAGATAGACAGATATATGTTGGAAAACAAGCTATGAAACAGTTGAATAAATAATATTGTTTTATGGACTTATGTGAAATTGTTGCAAAACAAGTCCATATTTTTTTTATTTCCCGAAAACCTTAAAAACTCCTGACTCTTTTCCTTGTTTATGCACATAGGGGGAATTGACGAAGCTGGAAGAGGACCAGTCATAGGTCCAATGGTTATGGCTATAGCTTCTATAAAGAAAGAAGATGAGTTTAAGTTGCAAGCTCTAGGCATAAAGGATTCTAAATTATTAACACCTAAAAAAAGAGCAGAACTATACAAGATCATAAAGGAGATTTGCAGAACAGCTGTTGTAAAAGTGTTTCCAGAAGAAATTGATGAGGCTGTAAACTCAGGATCTGACAACCTTAATTGGTTGGAAGCTAGGTGTGCGGTTAAGCTTATAACAATCGTGCCATGCAACGAGGTTGTTTTGGATTGTCCAAGTACAAACCTTGAATCTTATAAAAAATTCATAAAAAACAAACTTAAAAACAAGAAAGTGAAGTTAGTTGTAGAACACAAAGCAGATTTGAATCATCTTATCGTAGGTGCGGCAAGCATCATTGCAAAAGTTGAAAGAGACTTGGAAATAGAGAAGATAAAAAAAGAGATAGGAGTTAATTTTGGTTCTGGTTATTCTTCAGATCCAGAAACACAAAGATTTGTGCAAAAACACTGGGATTATAAAGATTACTCAAAGTATATGAGAAAATCATGGGATACGTGGAAAAAGCATCATCATCAGAAATCGCAGAAGTCACTTGGAGAATTCTAGATGAAAACATTGAATGACTTTGATGATAAAGTAATAGTTGGCAGTGATGAAACTCTTAAAGGTGATACTTTTGGTGGCTTAATAGTTGTTGGCTTCAGGGCTAACAATGAAGAAAGAGAGCGATTAAGAAATTTAGGAGTAAGGGATTCAAAAACAATAACAGATAATGTAATCTTAAGAATGGCAGAAGACTTAAAAGAATACTTTTCAAACAATTTCTTTATTCTAAGTTTAATGCCTGAAGAGTACAATGCAAAAGTTGGAGTTTTTGGCTTGACAAATATTCTTAATGAATTGCACAGAAAGGTTAACATCGAACTAAAAACTTCTATTTCTATTCATGTCGTTGACAAATACCCTGGTTGTAGAGTTGGAGATATAATAGAGGAGAAAGCAGAATCAAAATATGTTGAAGTTGCAGCTGCGAGTATAATTGCAAGGGATGAAGCGATAAAACAATTTGAAGAATTAAGCAGAATGGCAAGCTTTAGAGTGCCTAAAGGAAGCACACACGTAACTGAAGCGTTGAATTTTTTGAAAAGAAAAAATCTGAAACCCGCAAAGTTTGTGAAAACTCATTTTAGGAATGTGAAAAATGCTTTAGGATTCTAACAACGCCTTTATTTGCATCAACTTCTATTAAGTCGCCTGTTTTTATGAATTTCATTGCAATCTTTGCTCCAACTATGCAAGGAATACCAAACTCTCTACTGACAATTGCTGCGTGACTTGAGATTCCGCCTTCATCACAAACTATTGCTTTTGCTTTTGAAA
>JAHJDK010000084.1 GCA_018812505.1 Nanobdellota archaeon
AAAATCTAATTTACCTGTGTTTCCATAAACAGTCAATAATTCAATCACTGATCTTTTTGGTATTTGTCCAGAAAACACTTTTTCAAATACTTGTTCTGCTAAAGATTTTGGATTAACAGTGACACCACATCTTTTTTTAAGTTCTTTAGGTATAGTTGTAAAAAATTCCGCTACAAATTTTGTATCTTCATATTTTTTAAAGTAAGATTCAACATCAAACTCTTCTTTGTTTTCAAAACTAACAACTAACTTTGCAAAATCATCATTTAATCTATAACTATTTTTATATCGCTCTACTTTGTCATCCATTATTTCTATCTTATCCATCTTAATAGTGTCAGGTATAATAGTTGGTATGTCTGTCTCAGGATACATCCTGGCTGCGCCAGGCATCGGTCTTAAATAACTAGTTGTAAAATCAGGTTCTGCTTTTCTGACTTCTTTGCATACTTTTTTCTTCTTTCTTATAAGTTCTTGCTGTCTTTTTATCTCATTATCAATAACTTTTGGAATGCTCTTCAAGTCTTGAAAACCTTTTATTTCAGTTCTTGCACCACCCTTTATTGAAATATTAACATCTTGTCTGATACTTCCTATACCTCTCTTACAAGCACCAGTACTTCTTAATATCATCCCTATCTTTAGCGCAGCTAATTTACATTCCTCAGGGCTAGTTATATCAGGATCAGTTGCTATCTCTATCAAAGGTATTCCTAATCTTGAAAGATTATATATGTCATGATCTTTTGTCCTCTTCATAACTTGACAGGATTCTTCTTCCAAACAAACACTAGGAACAGATATTTTTTTATTATTAAATTCTATAAATCCATCCATTCCTACTAATGCAGTTCTTTGAAATCCAGAAGTATTGCTTCCATCCACAACAGTTTTTCTCATAACTTGAATCTTATCAACAATTTGACAGTTCAACAGTTTAGCTACTTGTATAACTGTTTTTAAAGCGTTCTTATTTATAGGTCCAGGCGGTTCTTCATCCATCTCAACTAAGCAAGTTATATCATCATAAGCCCAATATGTGAAAAGTTTTCCTTTTTGTTGCTCATAAGCAGCTGCAATATCAACCTTTCCACTTTCTCCAGCACTAGCTCTTAATTTTCTGTCAAAAGTAAAATCAGGCTTATCCTTTCTGATTTCAGTAGGACAGTTACAGAAAAGCTTCTTACCTTCAAGCTGTTGGTGAATCTCTATACCACATTTGAAACCAATTTTTTTGTAATCAATATCAACCATTAATAACACCTTTTCTATATTAGAAATCCTTCCTTTTCGCTTCTATCAGAAATCTCTCCTCTCAAATTCTTAGAAAACAACTCTTTAACATCCTTCTTGTGATTGGATAACAACCAAGCTAATTTTATGAAAGCAGTTTCAGGAGTCATATCAGTATAATTTCCTATCAAACCAGATTGAATCAATTGTCTTCCTGGAGAATAAACATTCATGTCAATTTTTCCATAAATAGTTTGAGGAGCGACAACCACAGGCATATTCTTAACAAGTTCTCTCACCGCTTTCAACAATTTATCATTTTCACTAGTAAATTCATCAACTTTCATAGTCGGTAAATGACCAATTCCTAATAATTCAATCACTAAACCATCAAAATCTTTGTAAGCAAGAAACTCAGAAGCAAACATATTAACATGAGCTTTTAGTAAACCAATTTTAAGCTTATCATTGAATAATTTTAATGACAATTTTAATCCATTATAATTAACTTTTTTATTATAATCTGACAAAAAAACAATCTGTTTTTTCTCATGATTAACTCTTGCTATTGGAGAAGTATTTATTGGTCTAAAAGCATCCCTTCTTGAAGTATGCATTTTTCTGGATTTACAAGCAGGCAATATTAAACAATTTTCATCGTTAAAGTTTTCATGCATACAAATAGCGACTCCTGCAAAGTCAGAGTTAACTATGAATTGCATTGCAGCAATAAGATTCACAGCAGCGTCAGTGCTTCCCCTGTCAGAACTTCTCTGACTTCCAACAAGTATAACTGGAACATTAATATTTTCAAGTGCAAATGACAATGCAGCAGCAGTATAATGAAGAGTGTCAGTTCCATGAGTTAATATAATTCCTTGAGCACCTGCTTTAATCTCTTTTTCTACTGCTTTGGCCAACAAGTTATAATGAGCAAACCTAATCATCTCAGACTGCATGTTTCTAACCAAATGACTCTTTATGTTAGCAAACAATTCAATCTCAGGAAATAACTTTAAAATATCAGATTCTGAAAATTTAGCTATCACTGCACCAGTCGAGTAATCAACCTTAGAAGCAATAGTGCCGCCAGTATGGAGAATTGAAATAGTTGGCAAATCCTTCTTTAAAACAATAATTTCATTCTACTTTGGGAGAGAAAATTTTTTCTTCAATAACTCAATTTTCTTAACACTGCTTGTTTTAAGGCCGATATTATAACCACTACTCATCTTCAAAAAAGTGAATTCAGAATTATCCTCAGGCATTAACAATCCTTCAATAATTTTTTCTTTGTAGAAAACCTTAACTAAATCTCCCTGAGCAACCATTATAATTGTTAAAGAATAACTCTTTATAAAATTTGCTGTCTACTTTAAAAATATCTGTTCATACAAAGCTTTGTAAGAATTAGAATTTGAAAAATGAGAATGATGATTGAGTGCGTCTTCAAAAAGTGGAATTGCTAAAGTCATCTTATAATTATCGCTTTTAAGAGAATAATACACTTGAAAAAAATTTATCAAGTTGTTAAATTTCTTTTTCATTCGCTCACTTGAATTCGGAATTTCATATCTGTCGTTTTTCCTGACTTCATCAAGTATATCTGTCAATTGATTAATATGATTAAACTCTAACTCTTTCAGTTTATGTACAGAAGGTTTTTCAAAATCAACAATTGAAAAATTAATCATTTACTAAAAAGAATCAATAAAAATATATAAACATTTGCACAAAAACAATCAACCATAATAAGCTGGTTTCTCTTCTTGCATGCTTTTACCACGAGCCTTTGTGAACTGATCCTTAAGCTTTATATAAGCCTCTTCTATCTCCTTGGTAATCGAAGGTCCAACCTTATCCAATGCTTGTTCAAAAAATCTCATCTCAACAAATTTAGCTTTTAAATCAACTCTCAGAGCAAGTATAGCCGCTTCTCTACAAACAGACTCTATATCTGAACCAGCATAATTTTCTGTTTTTTCAACTAACTTCTTAACATTAACATCCTTTGCCAAAGACATATTTTTTATGTGAATTTTAAAAATCGCTTCTCTAGTTATAGCATCAGGCACAGGTGTTAATACTATTCTATCAAATCTTCCAGGTCTTAACAATGCAGTGTCTATCATGTCAGGTCTGTTAGTGGCTGCAATTATAACAATATCATTTAGTTCCTGCAATCCATCCATTTCAGTCAATAACTGATTAACAACCCTTTCATTAGCATGAGAATCTGAATTATTGTTTCGCCTATGAGCCATAGCATCAATCTCGTCAAAGAATATTATTGTAGGAGCTGTTTGTCTTGCTTTTTCAAAAATCTTTCTGACAGCACGTTCACTTTCACCAACCCACTTACTTAACAATTCAGGACCCTTAACAAGAATAAAATTAGCCTCTGACTCTGTTGCAACTGCTTTAGCAAGCAAAGTCTTCCCAGTACCGGGAGCGCCGTATATTAAAACACCTTTAGGAGGTTTAACACCCATCCTTGAAAATACTTCACCATGTTTTAAAGGCCACTCAACAGCTTCTATTAACTCTTGTTTAACATCCTTTAATCCGCCAACATCATCCCATTTGACGTTTGGAACTTCGACAAGCACTTCTCTCATAGCAGAAGGTCTGACAACCTTCAATGCTTCCTTAAAATCCTCATGTGTGAGCTGTAGTTTTTCAAGCACTTTCTCAGGAATAGCTTCATTCTCCTCAAGGTTTAAGTTTGGAATTATCCTTCTTAAAACTATCATAGCTGCTTCTTTTGCCAGTGCAGCTAAATCTGCACCTACAAACCCATGCGTTACTTGAGCAAGTTTTTTTAAACTAACATTTTTAGCTAAAGGCATGTTTCTGGTGTGAATTTTTAAAATGTTTAGTCTTCCTTCTTGTTGTGGAACACCTATCTCTATCTCTCTATCAAACCTTCCAGGTCTCCTCAAAGCAGGATCAAGAGCGTTCGGTATATTAGAAGCTGCAATAACAACAACCTTTCCTCTGCTCTTCAAACCATCCATCAATGCAAGTAGTTGAGCAACAACTCTTCTCTCAACTTCTCCTTTACTTTCTTCTCTCTTAGAAGCAATAGCATCAATCTCATCAATAAAAATTATTGACGGAGCATTCTTCTCTGCTTCCTCAAATTTTTTCCTAAGATTCTCTTCACTCTGACCATAATATTTACTCATAATCTCAGGACCATTAATCAACAAGAAATTAGCGTTAGTCTCATTAGCAACTGCTTTAGCAAGCAAAGTCTTTCCAGTACCAGGAGGTCCATGAAGCAAAACACCTTTAGGAGGTTCTATACCAAGTCTCTCAAAAACCTCAGGATGTTTCAAAGGAAGTTCAACCATCTCCCTAACCTTTTTAATCTCAGATTCCAAACCACCAACATCCTCATAAGTTATATCAATTATTTTCTCCTCTTCAACATCTACAGATTCAGGATTATAATTTATATGAGTATGCTCTGTAATTAAAACTGCCTGTTTTGGATTAACATCAACAACTATGAATTTCAAATCTCCCAAGCCAAAACCCATCATAGTATCATCTAACATTGAAAACATATCTTCAAAGAAAGGACTACCTGCCATAGTATTTTTTCTTCTTCTAGTACCACCCAAAGAAACTATGTCACCTTTTATAACAGCTCTTCCCAAAAGTCCCTGCTTAAACACTTCCACACTTGCCTTAATCATGATTCCTTTTCTCGCAGGAGCAATTGTTATCTTTTTAGCCTCTTTAACATCTGCTTTATTAATAGAAACCATTTCACCAATAGTTGTTTTAGCATTCCTTCTAATTAAACCATCCATTCTTATAATATTTAAACCCATATCTCCAGGTAACGATCTATCAGCTATTGCAACAGTTATTCGTTCACCTTTAATCTCTATAATATTTCCAGGTCTGATATCAAGTTCTCTTAAGAATGAACTATCAACTCTAACTATTCCTTTATTCACATCATCCTGAATCGCTTCCGCAACTTTGAGTTTTACAGCAGTACTAATTTTAAACCACCTCTATCATTGTTAAACTGGCAACTAACATTTCTTTATAAATTTTAGGAAAAAACAAAAAAATCACTTCATCTTTGGAAGTGGTATTGGAGGTGGAAGATTTATGTCTTTACTAAGCACAACTCCCTGCACATTACACTTTGCAAGAATATAACTCATTATCGACTTTGCAATATCTTTAGAAACCTTTTTCTCCTTCTTCCAAACAGCCAACAAATCTTTAGCTTGTTTTTCATCAATTAAGGATATGATTTCACCCTCTAATTCCATAAGGCCAATAGCAGGTTCATATTTTGAAGTGTATAAAAAATTAAACTTGATAGTTTTATTCTTAGAATCTACACCTAACTTTGACTCAGAAACATCCTTTATCAAAACATTATTTGATATGTTTATTTGTCCTTTTACAGGCTTGTTCTTCTCAGCCATTAATTTTGTAAAGTTAAATCCGACTACAGTCATGATTATCACCCAAAAAACAGATATTAAATAAGGGTTTATAAAACTTACGCTTGAATACTATCCAATCAAAAAACTTTATAAACTGTAACAATTATTTTTCTCTTTATGAACCTAACAAGTGATTATCGGTGGCTATAATTTACTTTTCTTAGTTAGTTATATATTCAATCTCTCTTTGTATTCTTATTATAAAACTTCCAATGGTTTTTGGCGTTAATAGTAATTTTAAGAAAAAAGATTAATAATTTAAAAAAACTATTGGAGGATATTAAAAATGAATTATAAAAA
>JAHJDK010000085.1 GCA_018812505.1 Nanobdellota archaeon
CAGTTCACATTTTTGTCTTTAAATCTCTCGCCAGTTTCACCAGTTGATGTTGTATAAAGAGATGTTTTGAATATAGGTTGCATTCTAGGTGCAGGAGGTCCTTTTGTATCAAAACTAATTTTACTATTATGTTCGCCTCTTAAACCATGAGTGTCTTCAACCTCTATTTCAAATGAGATTTCTCCTTCTTTATCGTAGAATCTTGAAACATCAAGTGTTATGTAAACATAGAAACTCGTTTCAGTCAACTCTTCAACTTGCGAAACAAGAGAAATGGTTGATGATTTACCATTATCATCTACCTTGTATGAGAATTTAACCACCTCAGAGATTGGTTTTGAAGTGTTAATAACTAATTTGTAAGTTCCATAGCTTAAATTTTCAACAACTTCACCATCTTTGAGGGCAAACAACTCCATAGTTGAAGGGAAAGGGTCAATCATCACTGTTACAGTTCTAAGATTTTCTGTATTGTTGTTTGGAGTGGCATCGTCTTTTGATTTGAAAAGGAACAGGTGGTTCTTTAGGACTTTTTCGTTAATATTGACTATTTTGGTTGTTGCACTTAACCATTCACAACTGTTGTCCTGACAGAAATACATATCTACACAGCCAAAAGACCCATCAAAAGATCCTAAAATCATGTTCCATTCATTATCATTTTCATCCTTATAATAATCACGCTCTAAGCAGGTAAACTCCAAATCAACAAATTCATAATATTTGTTGAAGTTCATCTCTTTTTCAGGTGAAGGAATTGTTTTGTTAATAACTGTTACTGGTTTAAGTCTATCAACTGACAAGACAATTAAATCCCCATCATTACCTTCAGTTATCTTGTTAAAAGTTCCTTCTTGATTTTCATAAGTTATGTCACAAGCAGTAAAGAATTGGTAAACCCCTGAATTCAAGAAATTAATTGTTACAGTGTGTCTTTTACCATCATCTGTTTCGAAAGGTCCTTCAAAAACGTGTTTTGCAGAATCATGAGTTGTTGTTGAAGACATATCTTCATATTTATAGGTTTTAGTGCTGTACCTACAATTTGCAGTGTTGATAGTTTCAATTGATAATTCAATGTTTTTATCATAAAATCTTTCATAATTAGGAGTTGGATTAGTGATGCTTAAATCACCTTCAACCTTTATTTGTTGGGACTCTGGCATGGCGTTGTTTTCATATGAGTCTCTACAATCAATATCAAACCAGTAAGTACCATCAGACAGGTTTCCGTACTCTACGTGGAATTTTAACCCTGATTTACCTATTGTACTGTTTTCAATGATGTTTTCATCTTTGTCTGTCAATTCTATAGTGCAATTGACTATTTCATCAAATTTGAAATCAGCGTATAAATCATTCCTCCATTTATTGCCTGTTATTTCATATGAGTCATAACTGTAGTTAAAAGTATAAGTTGGATTTTTTGCATCAACAAAGAAATGAAGTTTATTAACAACCTCAAGGTTTTGAGCGTCATCTTGTGAGAAGTAAAATAAATAGTATTCATCCAAAGGATTATTGGAATTAGAAAATGTGTTTTTTATAGTGAAATCTGAAACTTCATTATAGTTAGTTTTATCCTTTGCGTTTTCACACATACTTTGGTCGTTTGCAGGTGCAATGCAAAACCACGTGTCAATTTTTGAAGGGTTATAAACATTATCAGATACAATAACAGGTATGTTCATCTCTTTTCCAAGTGTTAAACCTTGAGGATAATTATCAGAATCTATAATTGTTATAGGATTTTCAAAATCAGTCTGACAAACAAAGTCTTCTAATAAACAGTCCCTAATATTAGATTCTTGAGAATTAGGTACGTGGTCTGCGTTGTCATCAGCATCCTTGTAACACTGTCTTTTACCATCATCCCATTTGCATTTTCCGAAACCAAAAAAATCATTACCTGTAGTCAAATCACTATTATCAGCGTTTAGAGTGAAATGTTGTTCTCCTTCGCAATCCTCTTCATTATCATAATCCCTGCAGCTAGTGTCAAGAAGTCCTTTACAATCAGGGTAACCATCATCAGAAAGATAATAATTATTTAATTCTGAGAAATAGCAAGTTCCAAACAAACCGCATAGTTCTTTGTCACAAACAGGGAATATTGGATTATTGGTTTTACAAAAACTACAATTTTGCTCTTCAACAGTATTTGGACTGCAAACACCTAATTTAAAATCACTTCCAGAATCATAATCAGTCCATTCACATTCATATTCTTCCTCATTAAACTTTCCACAAGGATTACCATCACATAAACTTTCAGACTTGTAATCATAGCAAGAAGTTACATTTGCACAAGAATCCAAGACATCAACGCTCTTGTTGGTTCTCTGAGAAAAACAAACATTCTCAATAGTGAGTTCTACGCAAGATTTTGATTCAAAATCAGTTTCAGGACTTTCCTTAAAAGACACAAACCAATTCTCATAACTAGCTGGTAAGCTTAAAGCGAACTCAGAATACATACCATATAAACTGCTACATCTATCACACTCACCAGATCCAATACAAATATCATCATTATCTGGACTTGTTATGAAGCAATAACCTGCACACTCAGATTTAGAAGCATATTCTAAGTCTTCATCACACTTAAATAAATCTTTTTTCCCTAAAACACAGAAAGCATCTTTATGTGGTTTCATACAATCATCATCACCAGTAGTTATAGATTTCATACCAGAATAACGTGTGTTGTCATTTTTGTACTTCATACCAACAACGTAAGTATAATTTATGTTTGGTTGAATGTCAGATTCATCTTTTAAAAAGATTTGGCTAGCAGGCAAATATTCACCTAATATTGTAGGAGTGCAAGAATTCCCATCACATCTCTTAACAACTATTTTATCAAAGAGATTGCCACAAGTATTCGGCAAATCCCAAGTTATCATAATAGCTGGTTCCTCAGGAACAAGACTTAAGCTTAAAGCAGTAGGTGCTGTTTCATCTTCATCACAAACCCTTTCACAAGTACAATCATCATTACAGCCACTATAAGATGAAGATAAACACATAGGAGACACTAAATCAGTTGCAGAGGAATCACACTCTTCATACTGAGAATCAAACTTTTCATCACCACAAGTTTCAGGAATACTTAATTGACAATTTATATCACAAAAAGCAGTAGTCTCTCCAGGGTCGCATTCCTCACCAGATTCTATTTTACCATTACCACATTCACTTTGACAATCTCCAGGATCTTTAGTTGCACAATGAGAACAATAATTGTCTAAATCACTTTGAACCGATAAATCAAAAAATACAACATGCTTTAAACCATAAGTATCACACCAACTATTAGCTGTAATATTACAAGAAAGTCCACAGTCAGGATCCTGATCAGAATCACAACTAGCAGCAGGACAAAAACCATCACACAAACCATTTGTTTGGCAAGGTTTGTGAATGCAGTTACCATCAACCAAACCGCAAAAACTACAATATTTATTTAATTCATCATTATCATTTAAATTGTAAACTTTCCAAACACCATCTTCACAATGAGCATTATCAGGTGTTAAGCAGGAACCTTCATCACAACCCTCACCAGAAACATCTATTATTGTACAAACATCACATTGAGCATAACAAGTACGGCCAGAAGCACAATCCAACTGTCCAGAAACAGAACCACCAATACACTCCTGATTGGCTGCACAACACTTGCCAGAAACATCAGTGCAAGAACCAGTCACTAAACCACAACTAACAATAAAATCAAGAGTTGCATCTTGCGAAAAACTTATTGTCTCGCTCTTTTCGACACAATCACTAGCGCCGACAACAACTGTTAAAGCATCAGATTCAGGAATGTCATCAATTACATATCGTCCATTAGCATCTGTTATTTTGGAAAAAGAATTATCAACAGTAACAATGGCACCTTGAATAGGATTAGAATCCTGGTCATAAACAAAACCAGAAAGAGAATGAACTTCAACAGTTTCACAAGAACTATCAGCAATACAGGACTCGCTGGTAGAGTATATTTTTTCATAAGAATTTGAAGCACAACAAAATTTGCCAGAATCAACTTTAATTATATCAGTTCCGCAAGAACAAGGAAAAACAGCGTTTTCTCCATTACAAGATAAAAAAGCACATTCAGGAACGCAAGTCTGAGCACACTCAAGTGAGTCAAGAGAATGAAATAGTCCATTATAAGTGTTGGTGCACTCATCAGTTGTCAGTTCAATAGCCCATTCATAATCATCCTCAATACAACAGCACTGCGCAGACGAGAAACCACTAATAACAACACATAGAATAAGTATGATAATCGCTAACCAAAACCTCTTCATTATAACACCACCATCTTTTTCAATTGATTTTTAAGATATTACTACTATATATAGTTTTTGAAAAGTTAAGAAGATATCCATCCAACATTAGTGCAAAGGTGACCTTCCCTGTATTGATTTAGGTTGATACATTCACCATTGTAACCACATTGATTAGGATTTGAACAACAAGCACCTTGTTGGCTAGGAGGACCTGCTTTGTAAAACTCGTTTTGATCATCTCCGCAACATCTTTTATTCTCACCCCAACTATTATCATACTTGAAATGTTTATCTTTGCACCCTGGAGCATTCAAGCAAATTTCTTCATAGTCATCAGGATTATATTCTTTTTCTTTACAGGTTTCAGGAATTTGTGGATTAGCAGAATCAGTATGCTCATTCGAAGGATAATACTCTTTAAAAAACCACTCTTTGTTTTGATTGTCGTAAACACAAGTTTCTTTTTGTAAAATAGGTAAAATAAGTTTTTTGGTACATCCTAATACATTATTACAGACACCTTCTTTACCATTTTTACAATCTGAAAAAATTGTTGGACAATCACCATTTTTACAACCAAGAGTTTCAGATTCAGGATCTACCGCAGCAAAGTCCTCCCTACAATCTTGACACAAGCTTTCAATAGTTTTATCACAATTTCCAGCACCATCACAAGTCGCATTACAATAATAATCTCCACCGGTTCCAAACTTGTTATCTCCTAAACTAGAGCAAATTTCTGTGTAGTTGCAGCTGCCAGTTCCTCCTTGGAACTCTGCTTCAAAAGTGGTTTTATCATACATTGCGCAACCAGGATTGTTTGTTGAAAATTCAGTTATGAAATTAGGGCTTTCTATAGGTGGACCATAGCATCTCTCATCAAGCAAAGGTTGATCATCACAGCCAGTAATATTTATGACTTCTTGTTTGGCAGTTCCCTGACAGATGTTGCCTCTGTTTCCATCACAAATCCTTGTGAAGTTCCTCATCCAGATATCATTATCGCTTTCATCAACTATAACTACAAGATTATTTATAGTATAACTTATATCAGGAATATCAGGAAAAGGATCTGTTTTGAATCGTCCAATAGACTCAGTCATTTTATAGCTCCCATACTCTTTAAAATAATAACAAATATTGTCTGATGTTATTTCATAATTATCATCGCAACAAGTATGATTTCCAAGGAAGTCTTCTGATTCATCAGGATAAGTATCAATATTATTATATGGATAACTAGCAACGTCTGATCTGTGAGGAAGACATTTATGGACTTCAACGATAAATGCTGATTCAGGAGTCCAAACTTCTTGCTCGAATTCATCTTCGTATTTGCCCTCAAGAGTGATTGTGTGATTTTTTACAACTGAAAAGTTTTTTGAAACAATAGTATTTATGTCAGGTGATTCAGGAACAACAATCATCTCCTCATAAGTTTCAACATTAAAATGTTCTAACTCATCTTTCCATCTGAACAACAAAACATCTGTGAAGTAAGATTGTGCAAACGCATTAAGATAATAAGGATCCTCAACAGATGCATTGTTAGGACCTATATTTGGTATATAAGGATTACTTCCTGTAGGTACCATAATAGGAACATCCATGACCATAATAGAAATGTTCTGATAATCCTCCAACCCCTGATCATCAACTACATGAACGATTGTGTGATGCAAACCAAGATCTCTTCTTGAAGTTCTATAACTAGCGTTTCTGTTCGTTTCTTTAAATAATTCTGAATTAGTCCAATTCCTAACTGTGAAAGGATGGTTTATTACAAACAAATTAGGATTTGAAATACAACTCTCGTAATATTCATAACAACCAGTTTCATTAAATGTACTGTTATAATCCTCTCTCCAACCACTATAATTGTAAAAAACAATGTTTTCATCAGGATCCTTACCAAAAGGATTGATAATAATTTCGTGTCCCTCCTTAACAATTAAATCATACTTTTGGCCAAAGTTAATTCTATCTATAACCGGAGCCCTATTCTTTATAGCAAACTGAAATATTAAAGGTTCACCCCTAATAAATGATTGATTATCAACTAAGAAGAATAAGTCATCAAACCTGCCTTTTTCACAATCAACACAAGGATTAACACTTCTAATAAGAGCTATTTGTGAATCCCAACCAAGAAGAGTGTTTTTATAATCTCTTTCAATATCAAAATAAATATTTTTATATTCTTGCTCTAGAATACCCTGCAAATATTCATAAACTTGCTTGAATCTAACATTTTTTTTAACCTCAAAATCATGATTAACAATAACTAATGATCTTCCGACTTTGACTTTGAAAGGATAACTAGCATTTATAACGAAAAATCTGTCTGAAAAAGTCAATGTAATAACTGGCTCATTCAAAGCAGTGGTGTTGTAACCAATATTTTCAAACACAGAGAAATCAACGCACTCTGTCAAAGATTTACTAATATACGTTTGAAGCTGCTCCTGAACACTACCATTTTTATAACCAAACCTGCAACCTCCAAAGCGATAAAAAGAGCTATCATGACCACTAACATTAACCCTGTTAGAACCATTTGGAGAACAAAGAGCAGGCAAAGAAGAAACGCCGAAAGCACCAGTATCAAAACCACAATTATTAACAGAAATACTCTTATTGTTATACATACTTTTTATTAAACCAATAGATATATTATGTAAAGGATATCCGGGTGGACTAGGAATTACACAAGTACTATTAGTGTTTGGATTAATAGCATAAGAAACATTAGAATAATTATAAAAACTAATATTATAAAAAAAACTACTATGATTGGAAATCAAATAATCCTCACCCACATTTAAAGGATCAGACCATAAACCTCCTTGACTAGAATATATTTTTCCGCCCTGTAAAGAGATTAGCTGAACAGCATCATCAGAAACTCTTTCAAGACAACTCTTAACATAAAAATTTATGTTACTACTTCGAATAGCCTGCTCAACTGTTAAAGAAGCTTCTGCTCTAAGCTTTTCCTGAACCACTAAACCACGAGCAAATAATAAAAAAATAAAAGAAACTATCAGCACAAAACCAAGCACAACAAAAACAGTGAACTGACCTTTTTTCCCAATCATTAAGAAAATATTGTTCAACAAATATATAAAAATTGTTATTCAAAAAATTCCAAAAGGTTTATAAAGCAGACATTTTTCCATAGAGGAAAACCCGAGTGAATAGCGTATAGGGTACAAAAGCTATTTCTCTTAGGAGTATTAAAAATGAGTGAACAAGAGTTTAAATACATAATAAGAATTGCAAACACTGATTTAAGTGGAAATAAGCCTATACTCTATGCATTAAGAAAAATAAAAGGAGTAAACATAATGATTGCTAATGCTCTTTGTGGATTAGGAAACATCCAAAAAGACAAAAAAGCAGGAAATCTATCACCAAAAGAAGCTGAGAAACTTACATCTTTAATAAAAGAAATGACAACAATAGGTGTTCCAGAATGGTTAATGAACAGGAGAAAAGATCCTGAAACAGGAAAAGATATTCACCTTCATGGTCCAGAACTACAATTCACAAAAGACAATGATATTAAAATGTTTAAGAAAACAAAATCTTACAAAGGACTAAGACATCAATGGGGAATTCCAGTAAGAGGACAAAGAACAAAATCTAATTTCAGAAGAAACAAAGGAAAAGGTTCATTAGGAGTGAAGAGGAAAAAATAACTGAAAAATGGGCGATCCAAAAAAAATAAAGAAAAAATATAGTACGCCAGCACATCCATGGCAAAAAAGTAGACTAGAAGAAGAATCAATTCTAAAAAAAGAGTATGGACTTAAAAACAAACAAGAATTATGGGTTATGTTATCAATTCTGAAGAATTTTAAAAATCAAGTGAAGAAACTAAACGCTATGATTGGACAACAAGCTGAAAAAGAAACAGAACAGCTAAAAAACAAATTATTATCACTAGGATTGACAGGTCCTGAAGCACCTCTAGATACAATACTAGGTTTAGAACCAAAGCACTTAATGGAAAGAAGACTACAAACAATACTATTTAGAAAAAAGCTAGCAAGATCAATAAGTCAAGCAAGACAATTCATAGTACACAGACATGTAACTGTAAATGGAATAGTTATTACAGCACCATCACATTTAGTAACTATAAAAGAAGAATCTCAAATATCATTTATTGGTTCTTCTGCGCTATCAGATCCAAATCATCCTGAAAGATACGAAGATGTATCAAAGCAAAAAGTTGACAAAAATAAACTTAAAGAAGAAAAAAGAAAACAAGAAACAGAAGAGATAGCTGCATTTGAAGAAGTACATGAAGATGAAGAAGAAATAGTGAAAGACTTTGAAAAGAAGAAAGAAACAAAAAAACCTGAAGAAACCCAATCACAAGAAAAAGGTGAAGACAAAAAATGAATGAAACAACAAGATGGGGAGTTGCACACATATATTCATCATATAATAACACTATCATACACATAACAGACATAACAGGAACAGAAACAATTGCGCTTACAAGTGGAGGACAAGTAGTAAAAGCTCACAGACTAGAATCAAGTCCAACTGCAGCTATGACAGCAGCCAAAAAAGCAGCAGAACTATGTTTAGATAAAGGAGTGAACGGTTTACATGTAAAAATAAAAGCTCCAGGAGTGCACAATGGTCCAATGAATCCAGGTCCAGGAGCACAAGCAGCAATTAGAGCACTTTCAAGAAGAGGACTAAAAATAGGATTTATAGAAGACGTCACTCCAATACCTCACGGAGGCTGCAGGAAAAAAGGCGGAAGAAGAGGGAGGAGAGTATAAATGGAAATAAAAAAATTGTCAAAAACAAAAGACAAACTAACCTTTGAAATAAGAGGAATAAACCATTCATATGTAAACACCATACGAAGATTAATACTATCTGAAGTCCCAACACTAGCAATAGAAGATGTCGAATTCAAAAAAAACCACTCAATACTATACGATGAAATAGTGGCTCACAGGTTAGGATTAGTACCTTTAAAAACAGATCTAAAAAGTGCAGACGAAAAAACAGAAGTACAATTCACACTAAAAACAAAAGGTCCAGGATATGTGTATGCATCAGACTTAAAATCAAAAGATACCAAGTGCAAACCAGTTCATCCAAAAATGCCAATAGTGAAATTATTGGAAAAACAAGAATTACAACTAGTAGCAACTGCAAAACTAGGAAATGGTAAACAACACATGAAATGGAGTCCAGGAGCAGTATACTACACACAAGAATCAACAATAACAATTAACAATAAAAGTCCAAAACTAGAGGAATTCAAAAGTAAATATCCTCCACAAGCATTTGACAAAAAAGGACAACTAGATAAAAAAGGTATAATTGACAATAATCTAGTTGATGCATGCGAAGGTGTTTGCGAAGAAGTACTAAAAGTGGATTATAGCAATACAGATTTTATATTTACAGTAGAATCATGGGGACAACTAGAATGTAAAGAAATGGTTGTCAAAGCCATAGACATATTTAACAATCAACTAACAGAGTTTTCAAAACTCATAAAAAAATAGTAAGCCCAATCATCCGCAAGGACAATCAAAAATTAAGAATTTTTGAGTCCCGCAAAATAATTTGCGAGGGTGTCAGAGTCTGGTCAATTTGAATCAACAACTCAAAGTTTGAGAATAGTGTTTTTTGACCAAATGACTACGGTTGAGGGCCGTAGGCCTTAGTGGCTGCGCGGGTTCAAATCCCGTCCTTCGCATATAATAATTATAAAAGATTGAAATGAAACATCAAAAACCAGAAAGGTTTTTGGGCTTCAAAATTTATTTAGGTGAACATTTTGAAACACAAACAACTAACAAAATTAATAAGTGAACTCAAGAAGAATTCAATAGTTAATAATGTAAAAATTTGGAAAAGAGTAGCTATGGATTTAGAAAAACCAAGTAGAAACAGAAGAGCTGTTAATCTGTTCAAAATAGAAAAATATGCTAAAGAAAATGAAACTATAATAGTTCCAGGAAAAGTGCTTGGAACAGGAGAACTAACAAAAAAAGTTACAGTAGTGGCATTTAACTTCTCAGATTCTGCGTTCAAAAAAATTAAGGAAAAGGGATCAGTTGTATCAATAGAAGAATTATTAAAATCAAACCCTAAAGGTAAAAAGGTGAGAATAATAGGATGAACAAAAATCAAAGATTTTTAAACTTTGAAAAGGGGTTTTTAAAATGATAATAGACGCTACTAACCTAATACTTGGAAGATTCGCTACAGTAGTAGCGAAGAAATCACTACAAGGAGAACAAATAGACATAGTAAACTGTGAAAAAGCAGTAATTGTAGGGAAAAAAGAAAAAGTATTGGCAAAATATAGAAATACTAGAGAAAGAGGCGCACCACTAGTAGGACCTTACTTTCCAAGAATGACTGATAGATTTGTAAGAAGAACTATTAGAGGTATGATTCCATACAAACAACCAAAAGGAAAAGAAGCCTTTAAAAGAATAATGTGCTATAAAGGAACTCCAATAGATTTACAAAATAAAAAGATTGAAACCATAAAAGAAGCAAATGTTTCAAGATTATCACACACAAAATACTTAACAGTTGAAACTATATGTAAATTTTTAGGTGGTAAATAATGAAAAAAGCTGTTCACAAATCTGGTAAGAGAAAAAGAGCGATTGCAAGAGCAACACTTAAACAAGGAACCGGAAAAGTAAAGATAAACAAAATATTGTTAGATTATTACGAACCAAAATTAGTTAGAATGAAAATAAAAGAACCACTAATATTGGCAGAAAATATTGTTTCAAACTTAGACATAAACGTTAGTGTGAGAGGAGGAGGTTGCATGGGTCAAGCAGATGCTATCAGACTAGCAATAGGAAGAGTACTCTCAAACTATAAACCAGAATTAAAAAAAGAATTTTTAGAATATGACAGACAATTATTAGTTGCAGACATCAGAAGAAAAGAATGCTCAAAACCAAATAGTAGAGGACAAGCAAGAGCAAAGAGACAAAAATCTTACAGGTGAGGTGAAATTATGATAACAAAAAAAATATCAAAATTTTTGAGTTCCCATAATTTCATGGAGGCGAAATTATGATAATACCGATTAGATGTTTTAGTTGTGGAAAACCAGTAGGTCACCTATGGGAAGAATATCAAGAAAAAATCAAAAAGAAAGAAGAATCAAAAAAAGCTCTTGACGAACTAGGACTAGAAAGATACTGTTGCAGAGCATTATTCTTAGGACATGTGGATTTAATAGATACTGCTGCTAAATTCAAAAAGTTTTAATTTTCAAAATTTTTAAAATGTATTTCAACACAAAAAACATTTTGGTTTTACTGCTGTTGTAGTGAAGACTCTCAAATTTCTGGAGAGTTAAAGAAAAAATATATTAATCAGCAAACTAATACAAAGGGAATATGACAGACTTTAACAAGATTGCCAAGAAATGGCAAGATAAATGGGATCAAGAAAAAATCTTCAAAGTAAAAGAAGAATCAAAGAAAAAATTCTATGTACTAGAAATGTATCCATACCCAAGCGCGTCAGGTCTGCACATGGGTCACGCAAGGAATTACTGCATAGGAGACGTTTATTCAAGATATAAAAGAATGAACGGATTTAACGTTCTATATCCAATGGGATATGACTCTTTTGGATTACCAGCTGAGAACGCAGCTATAAAAGCAAAATCTCATCCAAAAAAATTTACAGAAGCAGCAATTAAGAATTTTATCAAACAACAAAAAGCTCTAGGTTTAAGTTATGATTGGGACAGAATGATAATGTCTCATGACCCTGCATACTATAAATGGGATCAATGGATATTCTTGAAAATGCTGGAGAAAGGACTTGCTTATAAAAGGAAATCGGTTGTAAACTGGTGCCCAAAATGTCAAACAGTACTAGCAAATGAACAAGTACACAACAGCAGATGCTGGAGACACACAGACACCACAGTTGAACTAAAAGATTTAGAACAATGGTTTTTCAAAATAACTAATTATGCAGAAGAACTCCTAAAAGGAATTGACAAGCTTGACGGCTGGGCAGAAGATGTCAAGACGATGCAAAAAAACTGGATAGGTAGAAGTGAAGGTGCAATAATAAATTTCAAAATTGAAGAATCAGAAAAAAAATTATCTGTTTTCACAACAAGACCAGACACTTTTTATGGAATAACATTTCTTGTTTATGCACCTGAACACCCGGATGTAATGGAATTAGTCAAAGGAACGAAGTATGAAACAAAGGTCAAAGAATTTGTTAAAAAAGTGATTCTTGAAGATAGATTTATGAGAACTGCAGAAGACAAAGAAAAAGAAGGAATGTTCATAGGAATATACGCTATTAATCCTATAACAAAAGAGAAAATACCAATATACATTGCAAATTTTGTACTGTATGAATATGGAACAGGAGCAATCATTGCAGTTCCAGCACACGACCAAAGAGATTTTGAATTTGCAAAAAAATATGATATACCAATAAAAACAGTCATAAACCCCCCAGATTATGAATTAAACGCTGAAAAAATGATTCGCTCATATATGGGTGAAGGTAACATGACTAATTCAGAAGAGTTTAATGGCATGAATAATCGTGAAGCCATACCAAAAATAACAAAATTTCTAGAAAAAAATAATTGTGGAAAAGCAACTGTGCAATATAAATTAAGGGATTGGCTTATATCAAGACAAAGATTTTGGGGCTGTCCAATACCAATAATTTACTGTGACAAATGCGGAGTTGTTTCTGTGCCAGAAAAAGATTTACCTGTTAAACTACCGGAGAATTTTAAATTTACTATAGGAAAAGGGAATCCACTAGAAAACTGCAAAGAATTTGTTGATGTTAAATGTCCAAAGTGCAGTAAATTGGCAAGAAGAGAGACAGATACGATGGATACTTTTGTTGATTCATCATGGTATTTCCTAAGATATTGTGATACAAAAAATGATAAACAAATTTTTGATTCAAAAAAAGCAAATCACTGGATGCCTATAGACCAATACATTGGCGGAAAAGAGCATGCGACAATGCACTTAATATATTTTAGATTCTTTACGAAGTTTCTGCGAGATTTAGGATTATTAAATTTTGACGAGCCCGCAATTAACCTATTTAACCAAGGAATGCTGCATAAAGAAGGAGTTGTCATGTCAAAGTCAAAAGGCAATGTTGTGGTTCCTGAAAAAGTTGCAGAAACATACGGTATTGACACAGGAAGACTATTCTTGATGTTTGTAGCTTCACCAGAAAAAGATATGGAATGGAGTGACAAAGGAATAGAAGGAACATTCAGATTTGTGAACAAATTCTATAATTTATTCAGCAAAAAAATAATTGTTGATATAGACAGGAGAGAGGCCAGCAAGCTACACAGCACAATAAGACAAGTGACTGAAAATTTAGAGAAATTCAAGTTTAACATAGCAATAATCAATTTAATGGAACTAACAAATTATTTACATAACAAAGAATCAATTTCCAGAGAATCAGCTGAAAACCTGATTTTATTGATGAGTCCGTTTGCACCACACATATGTGAGGAACTTTGGGAGAAACTTGGAAATAAGAATTTTATTTCACTAGCAAAATGGCCTGTTTGTAATGAGAAAAAAATTGATTTAAAAGCAGAAGCAGAAGAAACCTTGACGACAAACTTGAATGCAGACATAACCGCGTTAATGAAACTTTTAAAGTTAAAGAACATAAAAAAGTTAAAACTAATAGTGTCTGCTAAATGGAAATATGAATTCTTTAACAATTACAAAGTTTTAATAGCAAAAACAAGGGATATTAAGGAGATATTAGGGTTAATTATGAAAACTCCTTTGAAGAAATATGGACAAGAAATAACAAAAATGATTCC
>JAHJDK010000086.1 GCA_018812505.1 Nanobdellota archaeon
ACTTGTTCTTTTATTATTTTTTCACATGACTTGCATGTTGTGCCTTTTGCTTTGAATTCTTTTTTTATAATTGTCATTCTATACCTCATAACCTTCGTTTATTATTATTTCTTCAATTTGTTTTTCATCAAAAAATATTCTTGCTAGTCCTTCGTCTTGTGATACTTTTGTGTTTTGAATTCCAACACAATGTTCTAATCTGTTTTTGATTAATTCTTCACAATCATGACACCACATGCCTTTTACTTTTAAGGTTATAATTTTCATTTGAAAAACCTCCTTGTTGTGAATGTTATGATTTGCTGCTTGTATTAATACCATTCGACACTTTTTTGAAGGTTTAAATCGTTTCAAACCCTAGAATTATTGTTCTAGAACGTTTACAATCGTTTTTTTAGAATTTTTGGTTCAAAAATTTTAGCTAAAATTTTTTTATCAGATATACTTCGTTTGTTTTTCCTGAAGGTTTTCTTTTTATTATTTTTCTTTCTTCAAGTTTTTTTAGAAGCAGTGATAATGTTGTTTTTGACATATCTGTTCTGTATCTTAATGTGGATTGTTTTATTCCTTCCTGTTCTTTTACTGCTTTTAGAACTTTTTGTTGGTCTTCTTCAAATCCTGTTAGGAATGCTTTGAATTCATCTTTTTCTTTTTCATTTTTTTTTGCTTCGTTTAATGCATGGGTTACTATTACCTGTTGTTCTGCAAGTGTTTTATCTGTTTTGTCTATTATGAGATATATTCCAAATATTCCTATTGCTATTGACATTGCCCATCCAATAATGTATATGTATATATTTCTGTCTGCATGCAAGCAGGTTCCATCTGATAGAAAGCAACTTCCTGTTTCGTGTATTATGTTGTTTATGTATTTTTCTTCTCTTGCTTTTAATGTGTATGTGAATATTGATAATATTATTGCTAATATTATTAGTATTATTCCTATTTGTTTTTGTTTCATATTTTTTTTGAAATTATGTGTAAATGAAAAATTAAATTATTTTAGTTTCTCCACAATCCGTGTATGTTGCAGTATTCTCTGGCGTATATTCCTTCTGTTGATTCTAGACAGAATTCTGCTTTTGGTTCGTCTCCAGGTTTTAGTCTTTTGCTTGCAACTAATTTTCCTTCGCCTGTCATTATATCTATTTTTGAGATATAATGATTATCTTCCATTGGGTGTGGTATTGAACCGACTTTTACTGTGACTTTGCTGTTGTTTATTTCTAACACTGGAACGTGTTTTTCTCCACCTTGTTCTTCTGCAATTGTTTTTTCTTCAAATAGGTTCATGTCTTGTCCGCAGCACACTAATATTCCTGCTCCTGCTTCTACTACTTCCACTACGTTTCCGCATATTTGACATTTGTAAATTTGATTTTTTTTAGTCATTGTTCTTTCTCCTATTCTACAAATCCAGATTTGCTGGTTCATAGTATTCTCTTGGGTGTTTGCAGCTTGGACATACTAGTGGTGGTTCTGTTCCTTCATATATATAACCACATTGACTGCATTTCCATTTGATTGGTTTTTCTCTTTTGTAGATTGTTCCTTTTTCCACCATTTCTAATAACTTCTTATATCTTTCTCTGTGGTGTGCTTCTACTTCTGCTATTTCTGTGAATAATTTTGCAGCTGCTTTGTTTCCTTCTTTTTCTGCTTGTTTTGCAAATTCTGGGTACATTGTTGTTGTTTCGTAGTCTTCGCCTTCTATTGCTGCTTTTAGGTTTGCTTTTGTGTCGCCTATTCCTTTTAATAGTTTAAACTCATCTTTTGCGTGTTGTTTTTCATTCTCTGCTGTTTCTTCGAATATCTTTGCTATGTAGTGGTATCCTTCTTTTCTGGCTACTTTTGCATAATATGTGTATTTATTTCTTGCTTGACTTTCGCCAGCAAATGCTTCTTTTAGATTTTCTTCTGTTGACATTTTTTAATACCCCCTCATTTATTTTTAATATTGTTTGGCTTTTAAAGTTTTGCCTAGTTTTTCCCTTTCATGTTTTCGCTATAGCTACCACTAGCTTTTAACTTCTTTTTGAAAGTTTATTTCAGATTCACTTCTTTTTCTTTGTTGTTTTTTTGCTTCCGCAACCGCAGCATCCCATTAATATCACCTTTTTCTACATTTATTACATATTCCTTTGAATATTATTAACTAAACCCTTTCTTTCTTAAGTGTTTCAACAACTTCAGGATTGGCAAGAGTCATTATGTTACCAACATCTTCATCACCAGATGCAATTGCCTTTAAAATTCGTCTCATAATCTTACCAGAACGAGTTTTCGGTAATGAATCAGAGAATTGTATCTTGTCAGGTTTTGCAATCGGACCGACTTTCTTTGAAACGTGATTTCTAAGGTGTTGGACTAACTCATCACTAGGTTTAATGCCCTTCTTTAATGTGACAAACGCATACAACGCACTGCCTTTAACATTATGTGGTATGGGTACAACAGCTGCTTCTGCAACTCCCTTATAGCTGACAAGTGCGCTTTCAATCTCTGAAGTTCCTAACCTATGACCTGAAACATTAACTACATCATCAATCCTTCCCATAATCCAATAATATCCATCCTTATCTCTTTTTGCTCCATCGCCTGCAAAATATACTCCTTTGAATTTGCTGAAATAAGTCTTTTTGAATCTCTCTGGGTTACCGTAAACAGTTCTTAACATGCTAGGCCATGGCTCTTCAATAACAATGTAACCACCTTCCTCTGCTTTGGTAGGGGTTCCGTCTTCTCTGTAAATGTTTGCTTTCACTCCAAAGAATGGGAAACAAGCAGATCCTGGTTTAAGAACCATTGCTCCTGGCAACGGAGTTACAAGAATACCTCCTGTTTCAGTCTGCCACCAAGTATCAACTATCGGGCATTTAGAATTACCAACAACCTTGTGATACCAAAGCCAAGCTTCTGGATTTATAGGCTCACCAACGCTTCCAAGAAGTCTGAGACTTGATAGGTCATGTTTTTTAACCCATTCATCACCATACCTTGCTAAAGCTCTTATAGCCGTAGGTGCTGTGTAGAAAATGCTGATCTTGTATTTTTCAACGATTTTCCAAAACCTTCCAGGGTCAGGATATGTAGGGATACCCTCAAACATAACAGTTGTTGCACCATTTGCAAGAGGTCCATAAACAATGTAGCTATGGCCTGTAATCCAACCGATGTCTGCAGTGCACCAGAAGATGTCTTCTTCATGATAATCAAACACGTACTTGAATGTTAAGTAAGTGTACATCAGATAGCCTGCGGTTGTGTGCAGCACACCTTTTGGTTTGCCAGTAGTTCCACTAGTATAAAGTATAAATGATGTATCTTCTGAATTCATTTTTGTTGGTTCACAGTAATCTTGAATGTCTTCGGCTTTTAACTCATCCTGCAGCCATAAATCTCTTCCTTTCTTCATTTTTGTGTCAACGTTCATTCTTCTATTAACCAGAACATACTTCACACTTTTGCATTTAGACAACGCTTCATCTATGGTTTCTTTCATAGGTATAACTTTTTCACCATGAAAGTTTACATTGCTGGTTACAACTATTTTCGCTTTTGAGTCGTCAATCCTGTCTTTTAATGATTCAGGACTAAAACCTCCGAAAACAACGCTGTGAATAGCGCCTATTCTTGTACAAGCAAGTATTCCAATTGCTAACTCAGGAACCATGGGCATGTAGAAGCATATTCTGTCACCTTTTTTGACACCTCTCTTCTTAAGAACATTAGTGAATCTGCAAACCTCTTTATGAAGCTGCTTGTAAGTGTACTTTTTCCCTTTACCTTTATTAGGCTCCCATATCAAAGCGATTTTATCCCCTCTCTTTTCTAAGTGTCTGTCAAGGCAGTTATAAGAAATATTAATCTTGCCGCCATCAAACCATTTTGTTTCAAGCTTGGATTTATTCCACTGCAAAACCTTATTCCACTTTTGAAACCAGTCTAATTCTTCAGCTTGTTTAGCCCAGAACTTTTCAGGATTTTTTATTGATTCATTGTAAAGCTTCTTGTATTCAGCAAAGCTTTTGATATGTGCTTTTTTAACAAAGTTCTCTTTAGGAGAAACTCTTCTTGTTTCCGTTGCGACAGAGTCTAAAACCTCACTCATAATTTCACCTCCAAGAAATTATTTGATTCAAAAATTTTAAATTTTTGATTTTTCATGTTAAAATCAAATCAACTTGTTTGATATTTAAATGTTTTTATGACAACTAATATGAATTTTCTATGATGATAGTTTTGTGTGTTGAAAAAATACTGTTTTGAATAACATAACATGATATTGAAATTAATTGATGGTTTGTTGTTTCACATAGAACAAGCTTTTATTTCTCATAAACACTCTCAAACACAGGTGCAGGTGTTGCTGTTGTTGATTTTGATATAACCTTAAAGTTTGTTCCTGGTTCAAAATTATAAGTGATGATGAACAGAAAGATTTTACTATAAAATAGTTCTATAAACAGAAAGAT
>JAHJDK010000087.1 GCA_018812505.1 Nanobdellota archaeon
AGTCTCTGATGCTGTGGCCTTATCCAATACCTCTTCCTCAAAAGATTCATCTTGGTTGTCATCATAATCATCAAGATCTTCATCAGAATATGCGTAAAATGAATCTTCTTTTTCTTCTAGTTTCCCCTCTTTTATCAAATATAGTTCTTGTAACTTTTTTTCTAGCTTTTATCTTCTTCTTTTGAGTGATTGATAGATAGCTTCTGGACTGCTAGCTAATCTTCTCTGAAGAATTGTCAATGCAAAACCGATGACATTTTTCTTTTTATCACTCTTTTTTTCTGCCCTTTTGAATTCATCTCTGACATAATTGGTAACTTTCTTGTAAAGTGTATCTTCTTCCTTTGATAAAGCAAATTCCTTAGTAAAGGCCTTTCTTTCAGGGAATAGTTTGGTTTCATCAAACTTAAGCAGGTCTTCTTTGACCATTCGTCTCATAATATCAGAAGGATCAACCTGGTGGACACCATTTCTGAATTTTCCTTCAAATCTATCTTTATCAACTAGTTGGAGAAACAGCTGGAAGTCCTCTTCCTTTCCGTTGTGTGGTGTAGCAGTCATTAATAATAAATGTCTGCTATGATCCCTTAGTATTTCACCTAATCTATATCTTTTTGTTTTGTTAATCTTATTGCCAAAGAAGTGAGCGGCCATTTTATGTGCTTCATCCACGACGCATAAATCCCAATCTTCCACAATAATCTTATTCTTTAAATCCTCATCCCTGCTTACTTGGTCAACTCTTGCAATAACCATGTCCAATTCTGTAAAAGGATTTCCTGTTCTAGATGTATTAATCCTATCACGGGTTATGATATCAAAATATAATTGAAACTTATCAAAAAGTTCATCTTGCCATTGTTCAACTAGGCCACCTGGAGCCACAATCAAACATCTTTTTACATCTCCTCTAACAATGAGTTCTTTTATTAATAGACCTGCCATAATCGTTTTGCCCGCCCCTGGATCGTCTGCTAAAAGATACCTCAGCGGTTGTCTATGAAGCATTTTATCATATACTGCAGTAATCTGATGTGGTAAAGGTGTGATTTTAGAAGTATGAACCGCTAACAATGGATCAAATAAATACGCCAATTTAATTCTTTTAGCTTCACTAACTAATCTAAACATTTCTGGGTCTGCTTTAAACGTCCAGGATTTTGTATCCTTGGAAATTGATAACTTTTCTTCAAGATCTCTGCCAATAATCTGTTCTCCCAGTTTTCCATTACTATCTCTATATGTGATAGTCATTAGGTCTTTGCCATGCCATTCTATAGCAACCAAACCAACTGAACCACTAGAGGTCAATCCATTAATTGCAAGTCCGACCTTAAGTTCCTCTAATTTAACCATTTTTCACTTCTTTTTCCATAAGGAGTTCAAACTGTCTGGAAACAATAAGGCCTTTATGCTTGCACATCTCTCTGTACTTTTTGTATAGGTCAGAATTAACCTTTAAGGTAATATTCTTAGTCTCCATAATAACACCCCCATCTAGCAAATATACACACATATATTTAAATGTTTATGGTACCGTTTCTATCACTACTAATAGGGATTGATAACACCATTATTCCAGATTTCTTATTTTAGTACACGAAACTTAGTAATTATCACACGCAGTGATATATTATTCTATCACATAAGCCATACCTTTTCTGTTGTATTTTCATATTTTGGATCATACCAAATAAAGGGATTTAAGATTCAAAACTATGAAAAACAAAATCCAACTATATATAGGCCGAATTTTTCATTATCTATCTATACATAGGTAGATTTCAAATGTTCACAAAGTGGTACAAAAGTCAGCTAAAAAATATCATTTTTAGACGACAAATGTTATCATTCACCTTAATCTGGATTTTACATAATATTGGTTCTTTTGCAGCAATGATTATTAGGAATTAATCTATTGAAAAATTTGGGGTGGGATTATGAAAAAGAACAATCTTAGTGAAACAGACAGACGAAAAGTAAGGGAATACTTCCGAGGCCATGCAACCTTACAGATAAACGAGAATAGATATGATTTTGATGATGAGGCCAAACATATTAGGATTGGAGCTATACGGAAATCAGAACTACCAGAACTGAAAAAAGACCAATTATATCTATTTATAGGCACTAAAAGAGGGTTAATCAATCTACAGGTGAATCATCGACAGATAATCGAACTGAAGAAAGAGATTTATCAGTATGAAGCTATTTATTTAGGCAAAAAGCCTTCTATTCGGGGTAGACGTATAAGTGCTAGAGAGGTAGAATGGTTTAAATAAACAAAATTTATTAATAACCTGTCGCTACTTTAAAGTAAGTCATAACTTTTATAAAGCCAGAATCATATCTTAACTCTAAAAAGAGGGTAAAATTCTGGTAATAAGACCGCTGAAAGAGGTAAAAATGGAAGACTCAATC
>JAHJDK010000088.1 GCA_018812505.1 Nanobdellota archaeon
AAACCAGAGTAAGCACTATATTCACACTTAACATTTCAAATGTCAATGATGCGCCAGTGTTATCCACTATTGGTGCTTTGACAGCGATGGAAGGAGTTGCATTTTCAAAGCAGTTATCTGCAACAGATGATGACTCTGATTCAATAACTTATGATGATGATACTGGTTTGTTTGATATCAGCTCAACAGGACTCATAAGCTTTACACCAACGTTTAAAGACTCAGGAACTTACCCAATTAGGATAACTGTAAATGATGGTAATGGCGGATCTGATTATGAAGATATAACTCTTACTGTATTGGAGACAAACATTGCTCCAAACATAACTGCTTATGTTCCAAGCACTGCAAGTGTTACTATGTTAGAGGATAACTCAACAACATTCAATGTTACAGCAAGCGACTCTGATGGAACAACTCCAAGTATTAAATGGTACTTGAATGATGTGTTGGTTAAAACCGGAAGTACATACACTTTCATAGGAAACTTCACCTTTGCAGGTACTAATGCAGGAACTTACACAGTCAAAGCAGTTGTGTCTGATGGATTATTAACAGATACTCAGACTTGGACTTTACAAGTTAACAGGACGAGAGATTCAGACTCTGACTTAATGCCTGATTATAAGGATAATTGTGTGCTAGTTTATAACCCAGACCAGACTGATCTTGATCCTGGAACTCCTGAAGGATTGGTTTGTGAAAATAACAAAGATGGAGATAACGTGCTAGATGAAGATGACTTTATTGATGGAACTGCAGATAATCTTGATACAAATGTTAATAATGTAGAGTTGAAGATAGAAAACTCATCAGATCTTGACAGAGTTATAAATGAAACTCAGCCAGTTGTTTTATCATATAAAGAATATGATTTAGAAACTGGAGTTGAAACTGAAAAGGAACTTGTTAATTTCAATTTCTCATTCAACAGTTCTTCAACCCTTGATTTGAGTAGTTTATCTGTAAGAACTCAGGATGAGGATGCTGAACAAGGAGCAATAGTTGTTTCAGGACTTGATTTAAGCAGTCAGGGAACAACCAAAACTGTCTATGTAAAAGATATTGACAACACTAAGAACAGTGTTTGCGTTAAGGATGCGATTATTGCATCAGTTACAGAGATAAGCGGAACTTGTAATGGTGCTAATGAGACTAAACTGCCTTGTACTTCTTCAGGACATTCAAGAACTGTTAATGAAGGAACTGTTAATGAAAGAACCTATATCTGTACTGATTTAGGAGATAGTTATATGATTGAGGGTTTAGTACACTCAGGTGTACAGGAGAACCTTTGTTCTGCTTCATGGTCTTGTAGTTCATGGGGTGACTGTGTTGGAGAAACTCAAAGTTGTACAGGCACTTGGACTGATGCGAATGATTGTGGATCATCATATTCTGGCTCAAACTCAAGAAGTTGCACCAGCACTGGTGGCGGAAGTTCAAGTAGTTCAACTGAAACAGAATACATTCCGAAAAAGTCAGGTGTGTGGACTATTGTTTTAGCAGGAGAAACCAAGTTTTTTTCAGTAAAATCAAATATGATGATTGACTTGGTGGAATTCAGGCTTTTAGTGAGTAAAGAGAATGTGAAAATTGTGGTTAGACAAGTATCAACACCTATTGTTAGCAAAGAAGGAAAGATTTACAAGTACTTTGAGATTGAGAAAGAAAACTTTGAGAACTTCGATTTGGAATTTGCAAATATAGAATTCAAGGTTGAAAAAAATTGGTTTGAAACTAATGGTGTGTTTGCTGAGAACATAGCTCTTTTTAGATATGATTCTGGATGGGAAGAATTGTCAACTTCAAAAACAGGTGAAGATGATGTTTATATATATTATGTGTCTATAACTACAGGTTTTAGCACATTTGCCATAGGTGAAAAAGGAGTTGTTGTAGATGTTCGGGAACCTGTTGTTGAACCGGTTGATGAAGAAGATACAATTATTCCAACTGGAGAAGTTGTAAAAGAAGAATCTGAAGAACAAATAGTTGTAAGAGAACCACAAGAAAGAATCAAAACAATATCAAAAAGTATGTTTCTGATAATACTAATAGTGTTAGTTATTTATAGTTTAATTCTGATTACAAGTGGTAGAACAAGAATGAATTCTAATGGATTAATAGATTCACACTTGAGAAAAGCAGATAAAAACAGGAAGAAAGCAGATATTGAAAGGAAAAAGGCTTATGATTATAATAGAAAAGGTGATAAGTCTAGAGCTGCTAAACATAATAGTAAAGCAATAACTTATGAGTCTAAAGTAGAATATTACAGGAAACAAGCGCAGAAACACCATGATTTAAAGCATTTGAAAAAAGCTATGGATTTACATAAGAAAGGAGAAGCGTTCTATCATTCAGGTGACTATGAAAAATCCAAGAAGTATTATACTTTAGCTCAAAAATACAGAAATAAAGCAAAGCAGAAATTATCTTAATTTTTTTAATTAATTTTTTTGGTCTAAAAAAAAGAGGTGAAAAGGAGTTAGCAATAGCTATGATGTGATGAGAATGAAATGGTATGAAGAACTTGGATATGAAGAAAACCCTTTAGAGATAGATGCTTTCAAAGTAAATTTTATGCCTATTAGGTATGAAAAGGAATCTGAAGAATTAATTTACAGATTGAAAGCAGGAAACATTGTTGTGATAGAAGGACCTGACGGAAGCGGCAAAACAACTTTGCTTCGTGAGGCGACACGAAAACTTGGTGGCCGTGGAAAAATGATTTATTTTGACAATAAAAGATTAGGTATGAACCTGAATGTTGAAAACTTACTGGAGAAAAGTCAGAGTTTTTTCAGAAGAATTGTTAGCAAACAACTTAAAGATATGATTTTACTGCTTGACAACGTGAATTATTTGTCTGCAAAGAATTCTGAGAGAATAAAGTATTATTATGATCAAGGATATTTGAAGTCTGTTGTTTTCACTACTGATGATTATAAAAAGGTTAATTTTTCAAAGAGTATGAGAGACAGGATTGGTGCTCGTATTATAAAGTTGGCTAAACCTGATGCTGATATTGTTGTTAAGATGACTAAGTCAAGACTTGGAGATGACTTGTTGTTAAGTGACAGGATGATTAGGAAGATTTTTGGATTGTCAAGAAACAATGTAAAGCAGCACTTCTCAAATTGCCAGTCAGTCATTGCTTACTTGGTTGAGAAGAACAAAGAGAAGATAACTGATCAGGTATTGGTTAGTGTTGTTACTAAAAATAATTATTGTGAAGAAGATTTAACCAAGTTTTGCTATAAATGTGGTGGTTCTTTAGAAAACATCAAGAACAACTGGCATTGTCCAGAATGCGAGACTTATTGTATGAAATGCGGATCATTGGTTAATGAGAAAGATGAGAAATGCTCTGAGTGTGGAGTGAAGTTTGAGGATTGAAAATGAACGAAATAGATGAACATTTATGGTATCAAAAAAGTGGTTATTACAACAATCCTTTCAGTATTAAACCTGCTGCTTTTCATGAGGATTTGGTTGGTGTGCAGAAAGTAGTTAAAGATGTTAATAACATTTTAGCTATGGGAGGGGTTTGTTTTGTGACTGGAGAGTATGGCTCTGGAAAAACAACTTTGATGAAGAAGATAATCAATAAGTTTAAAGGTGAGAAAAGAGTTATATATTATAGCTGCAATCGTAAGGAAAGAGCTATAGATTTCAATAAACTGC
>JAHJDK010000089.1 GCA_018812505.1 Nanobdellota archaeon
AAAACAAAAAAATAAAAATCTCAGATAGTTCCAATAAAAGTAATTTTTTAACTGAAATATGGGAGGAAACAACAGATTCTTATGAGTCAGGAGGTGCAAGTCCTTTAGTTACTGAGCTTGATGAGAACAACGATACAAAATATAATGATTTTGGTGATGGGCTCTACTCCATCAACTGTCTTGGTCTGCCGAAGACGAATTATTAAAATTTTTTTTTACGCTGATTTTGTTATAGATTAAGTTGTTCCTTTTATAGTCCATTCTTTCTGAATAAAAGGTTTAATCTCCTTGTATAAGTAAGTGTTTTCACCATGCTCCCACACAGGACAGCAGCACTTGGAATTATATTTGTTTTCTTTTACAAAAGGAGTTATATCAAAGCAGATTTAGTAGTTTAGTGCGAGTTCTATTTTTTCAACTATTTTTTTTGCATTTTGTGTTAGTAGTTCTATTATTTCTTTGTTTACAGTTGTTTTTGTGCCGTATTGGAATTCTTCTCTTAGTGCTTTAGCATCTTTGTTGGTCATTTGTTCTGTTGTTCTTATTATTGTTTTGTCTTTTTTGTCTATTTGTATTTCTTTTTGTTCTATTAAGTGTTCCACTGTGTTTATTGTGCATTCGTGATTTTTTGATTCGTATCCTTTTTTGAATAGGATTGCTAATAGTGAGTGGTACATAGCGTAGTATGCTTGTGATACTGCCCAGTCTTCGAATCCTCCTTCTATGTTGTAGTTCATGGCTTTTAAGTTATGTTTGGCTTTTATTATGTGTTCTTCTGATAATTTATTGTTTGGCTTGATTTTTTTCATTCTTGTTTCTTTTTCAAGGCACCATTTCAGTTTATTTTTTGTGGACATTTGTTATTACCTCCATGAATGCTGTTTCCCCTTTTATTATTACAGAGTTTTTTATTATGTTAATTGCAGCGTCTGTTTTGTTTTTTAGTTCTTTTATTAAGTCTTCTTTTTTTAGTATTAGCGGCACTACTGGTTTTGTTCTGATTTTTGATATTTCTGTGCAAAAGGCCATTGTTTGTTTTGTTTTGTTTGTTATGAATAATACGTCTACATCGTTGAATTCTGTGTTTTTTAATATTGATCCGAATATAGTTATTAATTCTGCATCTTCATATTTTTTTAGCTCTTCTGCATATAGTTTGGCATGTCCTTTTAGTTCTTTTCTTTCTTGCATCAGTATTAATTCACAGATTTTCATTGTTTCTTGGTTTTCTAGGTTTAGTTTGTAGTTTGAGGCGTTGTTTATGTCTGTTTTGGTTATTATCTTATTTTTTTCTAGTTCTCGTAGTATTTTGAATGCGCTCCCCACACTTATTTTTGTTTCTCTTGATAGTTGGTTTATGTTAAATCCCAATTCGTTAGTGTTTTTTGTTAAAAACAGCATTATTTTCTTTGTGTTTGTAGGAATCATCTTTATTCACTTTTGTTGAATAATCATTCACTTTTTTTGAATGTTTTTAAATGTTTCGATTTTTCTATAAAAAAACAAGAAAGAGCAGTCGATTTATTAGCAAATATAAATTATATAATCCATTCACTTCTGAATATAAGTCTTAATCTCACGATAAAGAAAAGTGTTTTCACCATGCTCCCACACAGGACAGCAGCACTCAGGATTGTACTCATCCACTTTAACCAAAGGAGTCAATCGGAAACAGTTCTTGGAATCCTTAAAGAATTTAAATGTTAAGTTGATTTAACTTTTTGTCACTCTAAAGTAGTCTTTAACCGAAAGATTTAAATATTATAACTTTCATTATAAGAGGATAATGGCTGACAAACTAGATTTCCTAGTAAATAAGTTTGCAAAAAAATTAGGAAAAGCAATAGTTATAGGTGCAGTTATATGTGCATCCACCATTGAAGCGATAAGCGGAACAATCTATGGATTACAAGGAAAAGTCAAGGATTTCTATACAGAACTAAATAAGCCAGGAATAGAAATAGTTATGACTGCAAAGAATGATACAACATTCAAAAGCGCAACTGTATCGACGAACGAAGGATACCAAGTAAGCCTAACACAAACAGCCATAGATGGAACTAATACACAACTACCAAGTAAATTCTCAATAGGAAATTATCCGAACCCTTGGAATGAACAAACAAACATAACAATTTCAATAGAGCAAGCAGGACAATACACCTTAAGATCATTCGACTTGTTAGGAAGAGAACTGGCAAGGATAAACAAGTTTTTCACACCAGGAGATTATATAATACCATATAGTGGAGGAACAAGTGTCAGTGGAATGGAATTACTGGTTATTGAAGGGTCAGGATTCAGACAAGTACGCAAGATAATCAGCGTAGACGGCGGAAGTGGAAAAGGATTTGGAAATGTACAAGGAAACAGTAATGAAACTGCGAGATACTTATCAAAAGCAGCAAGCACTATGGAAGTAATCCTAAAAGCTACAAGTGAAGAAACACAGTTGTACGAAGAAGAACTTACTATAAATGAAGGATGGAATGACCATGATATAACCTTGAAACAATCAAGTTATTCTCCAACGTTTAACGGACAGATAGAATCAATACTAATGCCTGAAGACAGCACATATCAGATAAACTTAAATCAATTATTCTCAGATCTTGACACAGAAACATTAGAATTTGAATTACTAAATGCAGGTGAACACGTAAACTATCAAGTGGTTGATGGAATTATGACCATAACCTTAGAACAGGACTGGAATGGAACAATAGAAGGATTAAAAATTAAAGCCAACGATGGAGAAAACTATGCAGAAAGCAACGAGTTTAATCTGAATGCTTTGCCAGTGAATGACGCTCCAAGATTAACTCTTGAAACAGTATTGGAAAGCGTTGGAGAAGACACAACAGGACTACCAATAGCAATAGCTAATTTCACAATTTTTGACCCTGACACTGGAAGAGATGGATACTTTGATATATATTTAGGAATAGGAAACTCTAGTGGGAATTCTAATGATATAATTCTAAACATGGATGGAAGTATGGATGATATAATGGAACAATATCAAGAATATAGTGGACAAATATTCCTTGAAAGCCTGGTAAAACATTCTAATGGATATAAAGAATATGGCATAGAAGTATATGGTTCAGACGACTGGCATTTTTCGGCAGAGGAATACACAAAAATAACTGTTGAACCAAGAGATGAGCCAATAATTAACGTTACATTCAGATTTAAAGCTGCATACCCAGACACTTTGTTAGAGACAGGCGTTAATACATTGCAATTAACACCTCTCGATGATGAATTGAGAGAAAACCCTATAACAGAGTTTCAAGAGATAAGTGTAGAAGATAATGCTTGCATCACAGCTTCTGTAAGTAGTTTGATGAATGTAAATGGGATAAACAGTAACTCAGCGGATGGTCGTTATGGGAAAAAATACTTGTTTTTGAAAAAAGGAAGTGCTATATTAGAGCAGAGAGCTGATGAAGACACTGTGAGTGTGGTTGATTTTGGTGAGTTGGCAGATGGAGACACAGTTGATGTCTATAAAATGATGGAGGACTATCAGATTGAAAAAGTTGTTCAATGGTTGGTTCCTTTTGCTTATCAGGGCACCAGAATATTCCCAAGAGGCAGCACAGTCACTGTATGGTGGAACACCAGAGATGATTACAAGGATCCTGATAGCACATACCTTGCATGGACTAAAGAAGCAATGGACCACCTTACGAGTCTGCCGAATGTGGAATATAATTACCAACTAATTATTAGTGATGGTCCACAACCAGCTTATCCTGTTCTGGAAATTATATGGGATCCTCACTTAAGCACACCTCAAAATATAACTAGTTATAATGTACAAAATGAAATTACTAAAGCGCAAGTAAGAACTACAGATTCTTCCAATAAAAGCAATTTTTTAACTGAGCTATGGGAGGGAACAACTAATTCTTATGAGTCAGGAGGTCAAAGCCCTTTAGTTACTGAACTTGATGAGAACAATGATACAAAATACAATGCTTTTGGTGACGAGCTTTACTCCATCAATTATCTTGGTTTGCCGAACACGAAGTATTAGTTCTTAGTATACTTTTTTGTGCTGCTAATGTGCAAATTATTTTAATATGAATCTAATAAACAAAACAAGAATGGACGAAGGATTAGTAAACTTACTCATTAATAATGAAAACATTTATATATTAGTACTGCAAACTATTATTGTATGTTGCTTCAAACTGAATTAAAACAAATCGTTATAAAACATCAAAAAAATCTTAACAGAGCTTTAGGAATACCGAGAGATTTTAAATTAAAATTAACTCCTAAATATGCAATTATAATCTCTGGTATTAGAAGATGCGGAAAATCAACATT
>JAHJDK010000090.1 GCA_018812505.1 Nanobdellota archaeon
CTCATTGCTTGTTTATTAGAACTGATTTCTTTCATTACAAATTTTGGCATAAAAAAGGGAGAACTATACAAGTGAGTTTAATCTAATTATTATTGATTCTGTATACTTTGTATCTAATTCACACCCCAAATAATTCCTTCCTAGTTCTTTACAAGCCACAGCTGTACTCCCCACCCCCATGAATGGATCAAGCACTATATCTCCTGGATTGCTGGATATCTCAATGAGCTTCTTGAGGATAGCTAGGGGTTTTTGTGTGGGGTGTAGGGCTTGATTTTGGGCGTTTTTTAGCCTTTCTTTGCCTTGGAGGGCTCCTGATACGATTGTGTTGTGCATCGCCACCTGGCCAGGGAAATTGAACGTGGCCTTTCCTGGAGGGATCTTCTCATTTATAGCATATAGGATGTACTCATTGGCGAATACCCAGTTGGTTTTGGAGAGGCGGGGAGCGGGGTTGGTCTTGTACCAGACTATCAGGTTCCTGAATTGCCAGTCTTTCTGAAAGGTGCCCATATATTGGGGGATTTGCTTGGTGGCGCAGAAAACGTATATTTGCCCGTTGGGCTTGAGCACCCTTTTGAGTTCCTTCAGGACTGGCAATGGGTCGAAACCATGATCCCATTCCCCGAAATTCTTCCTGATCTTTCGACCATTAAACATGATGTCATTTTTCTGCGAAACATTGTATGGGGGATCGGTCACAACAAGATCAACAAAGTTATCTGGAATCTGCTTCAAATACTCGAGGCAGTCCATGCATTCGATACTGTTTAGCTTGACCATATAGGCCTAGAAGTCGTCAAGCTAGATAGGATAAGCTCGGAACATGTATACTTTCTCATAATACACAATTTAAGCATTTATAAAGGAAAAAAATATAACTAGAAGCACTATTCTACCATTTATGGCCTATAGGAGGTAACAAAATGCCTGAAAGTAACGAATCACTAATTGAATATTACCCAAAAATAGTTGATATTCCTATTGGTAAGATAGAGGTTAATCCATTCAATCCAAGGAAGAAATTTATTGAGATTGAAGAAGAAGATTGTGCCAGTGAGTAAGGCATATTTCTATAATAATGTTAAACGGTTGGGTTTGAAAGCTCTTGGAATCAATGTTACACCTCAGATGTTCCGACATACCTCTGCGACTTACTATGCTCCATTACTGGATAGAGCAACCTTCTGTAAACGCTTTGGCTGGAGCTTTGCTTCACGAATGCCAGATAGATACATTGATTGGACAGGTATTCATGAGGAGAAAGCAGTCAAGGCAATCAAAGCCAATGATATGCAAGTCCTCAAAGAAGAATACCAAGAAATGAAAGAAGATTTCAGCAGGATGAAGGAACAGATGCAACAGATGAAGATAGACAAGGATAATTACAAGCTTGGCTTTTCAGGAGCATTA
Organism: Nanobdellota archaeon; assembly: GCA_018812505.1. Taxonomy (GTDB): domain Archaea; phylum Nanobdellota; class Nanobdellia; order Woesearchaeales. Next base: position 1,414 of record JAHJDK010000090.1, read on the forward strand.
GGTGGGAAATCCAAAAGAAGCTTCAAACTGCTTAAACAGATCGTCATCGACGCTGGAATCTCATCAAAAGACCAGAAAAAAGTGATGGATTACTTTAAGGGCGGTCAGTTCAGCTTTGACGATAGTGTTCTTGGATTGAACCCAGAGGACATACCCAATCAGATTAGATCATTAAGGAAGAAGTATCAGAGTGGGTGGCTGGAAGGGGCGATGAGACGGAGAGAGCGAACTACTAAGAAGTAAAAACTTCTAATGTTTGTAATCTCTGAACACAACGGAGAATTATTTTTATATCTGCTTAATTACTTTTTCTTAAGGTGTTACATTCGCAGGTACGGTTTCCACGTTATTTCCAGATCCAAAAAGGTTCGTAATAAAATCCCCTACCTCTGGGAAAACATACACAATTAACAATATCACTACAAACAACACAATTATTGCAACTGCATAGGCATATGCACCTTTCTTACTTCTCAATAACGTCACCATTTTATAGAGGGAGTGAATGATGCCTTTTAAATATTATGTTACAATTGTCGCTCTAAGCCTATTGCTCCTAAAGGTAGTTCATTTTAGTATGTTTTGAGAAACATTTATATATAAATTATGCTTTATCCTATGATATATCATAGGGGGTAGATCATATTAATACTAGAGATAAGATTTTGGATTTTTTGAAAAAAGCAGATTGGCCATCTACGACAGAAGACATTGCGGTAGAAGTAAAAGTATCTTGGAATACAGCACAAGTTCATCTTCTGAAAATGGTAACTGAAGGGATTGTAAAATATAAGAAAGTTGGAAGACAAAACCAATTCTGGCTAAATGAATGTTATGAAAAATACTTTAGAAGAGGGAATAAAAAATGAAAAACATAATTTTAGGAATATTACTCGTTTCTGTCCTCGTTTTGGTAGGATGTTCATCTCAAACAGTTGTTAAATATCAATGTATTGATGGTTCTTTTGTTGATTCTGTAGATTCATGTCCAAAATCAAATACTCAAACTAATTGTCCTGAATTAGATTGTTCTGCTTGTGGTGTTGATGTTCCAGCGAAAGAAATTATAAAATACCAATGTGCTGATGGAACGATTAAAGAAAAAGTTTCAGATTGTTCAACTGTAAGTATTGAAACTCAAACACAAAATACGGTAGAACCAGACCTGTTAATAACTATAAATAGTGCATCAGATACAACTCAATATTTACATAACCCCACAATTACAATAACAAATGAAGGTAGTGCAGTTGATAACCTTGTGTATGATGTAGAATTATATAAATCATCTAGATTAGTTGCATCTGACACTGATATAATCTATAAATCAGGACGTATATCTATAAGAAGTATTGATGCTGGAGATTCTGTAAAAGGTTATCTTAATGTCATGATTTATAGTGGGAACACCGCAGGATTTACGACGGGCACACATACTTTTAAGGTTATTGTACGAAGGGGGGCAAGTGCAAAACCTATAGCTACTGCTGAAAAAGAGGTTACTTTTTCATAAGTCTATTATTTAAAATAATAGTATAAGAGGTATTAAAAATGGTTAAATTGGTTTACTTTTTAATTATGCTAAGTTTAATAGTATTTTTATCTGGTTGTACACAAACTGTTGTTAAATATCAATGTGTTGATGGTTCTTTTGTTGATTCTGCTGATTCTTGCTCAGCAGTAGAATGTCAAACTAATTGTCCTGAACTAGATTGTGCTTCATGTCCATCTAAAATAGAATATCAAGAAAAAATTGTAGAGAAATCTGTTGAAGTAATCAAATACCAATGTTATGATGACACTTTTGAAACATCAAAATACAAGTGTAAAAGTCCAGAAGAAGTTAAATTGGATAGTTTAGAAGAAGGCAAACATGGAGAAATAACTATTCAAAGAGTGCAAGTTCAATTAGCAAATTTATACCCCACAAGAGTTACTGTTGAAAATACCGGGAAAGAAAGCATCACTCCAAAATTTGATGTGGTAGTAAAAAAAGGTAGTTCAACAGTTTGTGAAGGAAGCCCAATGATTGACGAGTTTACTTCTATTCAAGCTGGCGAATCTATAACAGGAGAATTTACAGTAATGGGTTGTATGTTTGAATCAGATGGACAATATACATTAACCGTAGATTTATTAGACTCAGATTATAACAAATTAGGTTCAGATAGCGAAGATTTTACAGTTGATTATTGGAGTAAATTCATTTAGAGGATAATAAATGGGATATGAAGGATTAATTACTTTTTATGTTCTTGTATGGATGGTTCCATGTATGGTTATAGCTAGTGCTAAGAATAAAAGTGTAGGTAAAGCATTTTTAGCGAGTTTATTATTTGGATTATTTGCATTGATTTATTATATTTTTGCCAGAAGTGAACCTAAAAAAGAAGAAAAACACACATTAAAATGTACGGATTGTAACACAGAAGTTTTAGATTCAGATAAGTTTTGTCCAGAGTGTGGTGCACATTTTGATGATCAAGAGATTAAATGCCCAAACTGTAAAACTAATAATAAAGGGTGTGTGAAATATTGTACAAAATGTGGTCATAATTTGATTAAAGAACCCAAACTAGAATACCAGTGTGAATATTGTAATAAAAAATTCAAATCCGAAGAAACTTTACAAAACCATCTTGAACACTGTAAAACA
>JAHJDK010000091.1 GCA_018812505.1 Nanobdellota archaeon
ACTGCTGTTGGGCAGGTCTTGGAGTAATCGTTTATTAAGAAAGAGGCCGAAAGATATGATTCTCTTGTTGGATGAAGTGCAAGGCTTGAACAGTAAGGAGCAGGCTGATATAATGGCTCTTTACAAGCAGGGTTATTTTAGATCTGTTTGCTTGGTTGCAAAGGTTAGAAATGAAGTTAAATTAACTAAAGAGTTCTTGAAGCTTATAGGAAAAAATCTTTTTAAATTAAAAAATTTAAGTGCAGTAGAATCTATTGATCTTGTTAGAAAGAGAATTGGTAATGATCAATTATTGTCTGATACTATTATTAAGAAGGTTCACCGTTTAAATCCTAATCCCAGGGCTTTGCTGGAAAACTGCGAGGATTTGTGCAGGATAGCTTTTGAGAACGACTCTGATAAAGTGGCTGATGCTCATTTAAAGTTGTTAAAAAAATAATTTAGTTGTTGCTGCATAGGTTTTGCAGCACTTTATATGCTTGAACTACGCCTTTTTGTTTGACGAAGAACAGCATTTCTGGCAGGCAGCTCATTGTTTCTTCTACGTTTATTTCATGGAGCATTAGTTCTGTTGATAAAACTGATATTATACCTGGTGTTTTTCCTGCGTCATCTGATAAGTGGATGTTTATCTCTGCCAAGTCATTGTTTGCTTTCAGGATTGTGTTTTTTGGAAATATTTTTAGTATTTTTTCTTTGTTTTTTTCATCTATGATTATTTTGATTGATTGTTCTCCTTGTATTACTAATAGTATTTCTCCTTTGTTATAGTTTATTTGTGCAAATACTTTTTCCAGTAATTCTTCTGTTTGGCTGTTTTTTTCTATTGATAGCTCGACTATGTTTGTTGTTATCTTGATGTTTTTTGATTTCTTTATTTCTTCTCTTGCGTGTTGATATTTTTTTTCTAGTGTTTGTTCTTCTTTGTATCTTCTGATTGCACTTATAACTGAATCAGTGGTTGTTTCTATTTTGTGCTCTTTTATTATGTATGTTGATAGATTTTTTAGGCTTACAATTCCTTTTTCTAGTGCTCTTCTGATTATTGCGTCTTCTTCTATTATTTTCCAAACCCTTTGAGCAGTAGATGTCATAATTGACATTATGTTGTCATCATTTATATATTTTATGGTATTTGTGTCATCATATTTATAAATGTTGGTTGTTCATCCTGCTCTTTACAACATTGACGGAGGAATAAAAAATGAGTGTAATGCCAAATGCAGTAACAAGTACGAGTGTTGAATTATCCATGTTAGGAACAATTGATAACTTTGCAGATGAAGATGTAAAATCAACAACTAAGATGATTCCTAGTTTAGAAGATAGTATGATTACATATTTTGCTATTGACAAAGGAGGTATAGATATTTTAACTGATGAAGATTTTGATTACGTCGCTGATATAAGAAGAATGATTGTTGATCCTGTTTCATATAACGGTGTTTTTACTGAAGAATTGGAAAAAGTTAAGGATTCAAATCCAACATTTTACATGGTTGTTAAAGCAGTGTATGCTCAAAATGTTGAGTCTATGAAGCGACTGAATGAAGATTTGTTGACGCACATAAGTGAGCGTTACAATTAATTTTTTACCTAATTCTTTTGTGCAAGAGAGGTTATCATATCCGTAGATGCAAATGAAGTTCTCCAGGCGCCGACATTTGTGTTGTTAAGAATTTTTAGTCTTTCACTAATCACTTGTTCAGTTTGTATCATATAACATTCTTTACCGCATTTAACATAGAGTTCTCCATCTTTCATGAACTCTTCATCAATTCTCTTGTTTTTCTTTATATAATTATATATGTTTGTGGTGACATTTATAGGTTTTCTTGATCCTTCATAATTCCATTTCGCACCGTAAAATGGTAGTAGAACAACTATTTGATCTTGATTTTGCACTTTGTCTGATGCATAATTAACTATATCTATAATCTTTGAGTTTGGAAGAACGTTCATTGGTCCTTTAACGCCTTTGTGAAAGTCATAAGCCATTATTTGTAAGTAATCCGCATGTTTTGAAAGTCCTTCAAAATCATAGAAATCATGATGTTCATAACCTTGTTTTGGAATTTCCGAAAAGTTAGGTGTGGTTGCTATACTAACCGTTTTGTCTCCCATAGCTTTTTTAACTTCTTTCACAAAATTTGTGAGTTTCTCAGATTTATTTTTTTTGAATCTGATGTTTTCAACATCTAACACTATTCCATCCCATCCTTCTCTTTCTATAATGCTTGCTATGCGAGTTGCCACATCTTTTGGAAAGTTCAGTGCATAGTTTATCTCATTTGTCTTGTGAAATGATATCATAGGGGTTATTTTAAAATCATATTTTTCTGAAAACCTTTTCAAGTAATCTTTATATTCCTTGTTTGCTGACCTGTCAAATATTTTTAAGGTGTTATTTTTGGAGTTGAATTTCGTTTCATAAAAGTGTGGTTGCAAGAAATCAACGACCGAGAATATTGCAGGATCTTTTTCATTGTCTGCTTTTAGATGCTGGGTGTAGAGAAAAACTTTTCTTGGCTTGCCTTCTAATCTTTCTATTTGATCATCAATGGTTTTATCAGCAATTTTTTTTGGAATTTTAAATTTAATAGTTTTTTTGTCATCTAATATGTTGTTTTTTATGTCTCCCCACCACTTTTCTGCAATCTTTTTTTTGTCGTCAAATAATTCTACTTTCAATGAGAACTCATTTCCATTTGGTTCTTTGTCATCAAATGGATTTATAAAAGGTGTTTCTTTTTCATAATATTCTTGGATTGAAGGGTTGTATGTAAATATTCCGTCTAGTTCTCCTTTTCTGTTTTCTATAAGTAAATCCTGTCTTTCTCCTAGCGAGAATATCTCTCCAGTGTTCTTGTTTTTCATGAAGTATTTGACTGTTAAGTTTTTATTTTCATATTTTTTTGCGTTGCTAAGTTTTAGTGTCAGGTTTATGATGTCGTTTTCACTTATTTCATTTCTTAGTATGCTTTTTGACCCTTCTATTCCTAAGAATAATTCTGTTTCCAGATCTGAGTCGAGTTTGTTTGTGTTAACAAGCCTGTTTATTGGCATGTAACCTAAGTAGTAAAGTGATAGTCCTGCAGCAGCCATTCCTGTATTTCTGATAAATCTCCTTTTACTCATATCTGGTTCTCGGGATTTTTTCTCTTCTCTCGTAGGTCGTTGTATGTTTTTTACTTTTTCTGTGAACTTGTTGACTGCTTTGAATCCTAATGTTGGTATAACTATTGTTGCAAGGTTTTTCAATCCATACAGGGTTTCAGGTGTGAATGGGTTGTATGTTGTTTGTCCGTCTATTAGCAGGTCTTTTGCTATTTCTATTACTTCTATTCCTGCAAGTGTTGCTAGTCCTGTTAATGCCAGGTATGCTCCTGTTTTAAGATTATTTTTTCCTTTGTTATATATCCATTCTACACCTTTACCTATCATTGCACCTATTACTGGCAGCGGCGCACTTTTTATCACGGAGGTGTTTAGTATTTGTGCATCTATATCTGCCATTAATGCATAGGTTCCTGTTTTTATTATTGATGAATTTATTTTGTGTGCTTTGTCTAGGTAGAATTCTTTTGCTGTGTGTATTGTTTCTTCTAGTGTTTTCTTAGTTTTCTTCATTCCATTTTTTACTTTAGACCATTCAATACTCATATTACTACTTATTTGTAGTAACAAATATATAAATGTTTCGATTTAGTAGTAGTAGTTTTGACTTTAAAACTAATATACTGTAACAAAATTTATAAAACAATTTTCTTTCAACAAATTTAATGAGTAAAACGTACTTTTCCAAATCATTGAATGGTTCATTCATGCAAAGATTGAAAGAGACTATTTCAAAAGAGTTTAGTGGCTGCAAGACAGTTGCTGTAAAGATCCATTTTGGCGAGCCAGGCAATGAAAACTCCTTCAAGCCAATTCAAGTGAAACCAGTAGTAGATTTGTTGAAAGAGCTTAACTTTAATTATTTTCTTTATGACTCATCTGTGATGTACTCTAGTCTAAGAGATAATCCTGAATCTCATATGAAGGTTGCACTGGAGAAAGGTTGGGGTTCATTGGGTGAAGTGAGAACAACAGATGGTTTTGTTGTTGTGAAAGGCGAAAACATGAGCTATGAAGTTTGCAAGGAATTGGTTGATGCTGATGCTGTTCTTGTGCTAAGTCATTTCAAAGGACATGTATGTGCTGGTTTTGGCGGAGCAATAAAAAATCTTGGTATGGGTGCTTTGACGAAGAAATCAAAAGCAGCTATTCATACAGGTGGTATGCCTGAAATTGTTGGGATTTGCAAGCGATGTAGGCTCTGTGAGGAAGCTTGTCCTATGAATTTTATTACTGTGACTGACAAACCGAATTTTAAAGGTTGTTTAGGTTGTTCATCATGTATTTATGCTTGTCCTTATGGTGTTCTAAGGCCAAAGAAAAATTATTATGACACTTTGTTAGCTGATGGTGCTAGTGCTGCTCAGAAATCTTTTAAGAAATATTTGTATGTCAATTTTATTATTAACATAACTAAGTTGTGCGACTGTGCTTCAAACCCTGGTAAAAAAATTGCAGAAGATGTTGGATATATATTCAATAACGACGCAGTTTCCATAGATAATGCCTCTCGTGAGTTAGTAAACAGACAGGAAGGTAAGGATTTATTTTTAGAGTTTAACAAAAAATCTGGAGTTGAACAATTGGAAGCTGCACAAGAGTTTGGTATGGGTGAGATGAGTTACGAGTTGATACATGTTTAAGATTATTCTTTATAATTCATTACGCTCATGCACTTGTAGATTGGCCAGCTTTCAAATCTTATTATGTCTTCTTTTTTTTCAATGCCTTTTTCAGATAATAAGTTAAGAAAGTGTGAGAATATTTTGCTGGTGACTTCAACATCTGCCATTGCTCTGTGAGCTTGCACATTAGTTATATCTAGGTGTTCACAAATTGATCCAAGTCTTTTACTGCCTAGTTCTGGAAGCAGTCTTGAAGCAAGTTTTCTGGTGCATATCTTTTCGTTTAACAGCATTGCGTTCATGTGCTGGAATGTATTGTGGCTCATAAAACCATAATCAAATGTTGCGTTGTGGGCAACTATTAATGAGTTTCCTAGAAATTTCATAAATTGTGATAATACTTTGTTGATTGTTGGCGCATTTTTCACCATCTCATCATTGATGCCTGTCAACCTTGTTATGAAGCTCGAAATGTGTACTTTCGGATTTATTAAAGTGTGGAATTCTCCTATTTTCTTTTTTCCTTTGTATTTGACTGCGGCTATCTCAGTGATTCTGTTAGTGTATTTTGACAGACCAGTGGTTTCAATGTCTAGAACGACGTATTCTGTTTTTTTCATTCTCTTGTAAAAAGAATTTAAGTTTTCAGATATAAATGTTTCGTCGTAAAAACCGAAAAAAACTATTTTTATAATTATGAATTTCAAATATTTTGACTTTTACATTAATCCTAATTATTCATCAATCCTGTTGATGATATTAAAATCAAAATTAGTTATTATGTTGCTTGTTGAAACTAAAAATGAATCCATGCTTTCCACATAATCTTTCCAGTTAGCTCGTATTTCTCTTAAAAATAATTCGTAGGAACGATAATTCTTGTGAAAAGTCATTATAATTTTAGTTTTATCTTCAAATCCTTCACCAGGTGCAGAAAACAACACTCTTTTATCACATTTAAGAAAATGATTGAATTCTTCTAATTCTTTGACTTGTGAATAATCTTTCCATTGTAATGTGATAAATGTGACAAATTCAATACCTAGTTTTTCTAAGTTAGGTATTAAAGTATACTTTTCAATTAAGCCATCGTTTTCTAATTTTTTTCTTAGTCTGCTTACCGTCGGTTGTGTTATTTTCAATTTTTTACTAATGACCCTATCACTCTGTTTACTATTTAATGTTAATTCTCTTAACAGGTTTTTTGCAAGTTCATTCATCATAATATCTTGATATGTTTCA
>JAHJDK010000092.1 GCA_018812505.1 Nanobdellota archaeon
AAAGAAAATATAATTAATGTATTAGTTTGCACTCCAACTATGGAATTGGGTGTTGATATTGGGGATCTTCCAACAATTCTCATGCGAAATATACCTCCAACCCCTTCAAATTATGCTCAGAGAGCGGGGCGAGCTGGAAGGAAACATAATATTGCGCTAATTAATACATTCTCAGGTTATGGCCCCCATGATAGCTATTTCTATGAGAGACCAAAAGATATCATATCTGGTGCGATAAGAACACCCATTTTCCAAATAGATAATGAAAGGGTAATTAAAAGGCATATTCATTCTTTGATCTTCGAATCACTGAGTCATGAGTTACCAGGAAAGCTTGGAGAATTATTAGAAAGAGATTCTGATGGTAGGCCTTTAGCCAAGCTTACTGAAAAATACCTCAAATCAATTTTTGAGGAATTAAAGAGTAAGCGAAATGAAATAATTCCCTATATTGAGAAGGCGTTTAAAAAGGAAATAGACGATGAAGAAATTACTTGGTTTACTCATCAATACATTGTTAATGTAATTGACTCATTTGAAAAGAACTTATTATTCTCAATTAGGAGGCCATGGTTTAAAAAAGTCCAGAAACTGATTGAAGAAACAAGGGATATTGGGGGTGGTCAAACCAATCACTTAAAGCAGAGAGCTAGAAATTGGTATGAAAAAATACTGAAACATATAATCGGAGATGATAATGACCGTTGGGCTGCGTATCCATATGGTTATCTCTCAAAAGAAGGATTCTTACCTTCATATGCATTTCCAAATGACTTAGGATACCTAGATTATGATGCTGAAGAAGATATATCACGAAGTAGGGAACTTGCCTTAACTGAGTTTGCTCCAGGGAATATTGTTTATGCCGATGGAGCGAAAATAAAAATAATTGGTATTGATCCCAAAATAAGTGATTCAGAAGAAGATGTTGATCTACAACCAGATTATTATTATCAATGTCCTAAGTGCGATATTGTCTGTTTGGAAGATGGGTTTCAGAAATGTCCGAGTTGTAGTACTGATTTTATTAGGATACCTCACTATTCTCCAATTGGTTATATAGGGGAGAAGCAGGAAAGTATAACAACCGATGAGACTGCAAGGGCCCATCATGCTTATGATACAAAAACCTTTATTGACTATACTGACATGCCATACAGACTATTCCATTACCCATATACTATGTTTAAATATATGAAATTGCAGCAATTATTCAAGGTAAATAAGGGATTATTCAAGGACATTGAAGAAAACCGTCCATCATTTATTATTTGTCAGAAATGTGGAAAGGTTGCATCCACAACCAAGGAGGACCCAAGAGGAGACAAATGGAATATTAATACTCACAAAAAAAGGGAGAAATGTGATGGTGATCTGGATGGTTACCATTTATCCTATGCTTGGAAGACAGATGTATTGACGTTAGAGGTCCATCACCCTGTATCAGAGGATTTGAACAAAGATAAGAAAAAAGTATTTGGTCCCGTAAAGGTAGATTCTTCCGACTTTTTGGTTACTCTCAAAAATGCTTTGATTTCTGGTGCGGAGATAGTGTTACAGTGTGATATTGGAGAAATAAGAGGATTTGAAAGAAATCTTGTAAAGGAAAAGGAAATGGTTCGTGAGATTATATTCTATGAAAATGTTGCAGGTGGAGCAGGTTACTTAGCAAAATTTGCTCAGAAATTGCCCATAATTGCTAAGGAAGCATACAAATTATTGAGTGAATGTGATTGTGTCAATAGCTGTTATAAATGCATACGAAGTTACTATAATCAGAGAGAGCATAATATGATGGATAAGACTTTAGTTCTTGGATATCTTAAATTATTGATGGAATCAAATCCAGATCAAGGAGTTGTCGCTGAAGGGGAAGCACCCCTTGATTATCCTGAACTTGATCAAACGGAATCTCCTATTGAGGAATTGCTTCTTATAGCGATAAAGAATGCTAAGTTACCAATACCTAAATTGCAGCATGAAATTCGTTCCTCAGAAGACAAGCTAGTTACCGTCGCTGATTTTGCTTATGAAGATCGAAAGTTATTGATTTTTTGTGATGGGGCTCAATACCACAATAACCGAACAACTTGGAGAAAAGATATGTGGAAACGAAATGAAGCAAGAGCCCAAGGATGGGAAGTATTAGAGTTTCCAGGTTGGGACATTATCAATGATGTTGAGAGATGTATTAATTTGATTAAGAGATTTGTAACATAAATAATTAAAGGCAGGATAAGATGGCACTACTAACAAAATCAAAATACATGAATGGCTTGCAATGTCACAGACTACTATGGTTTTCAGACAGAAAACAATTGCCAGAGATCACTCTTTCTGATGAGCATAAGTTTGGTCAGGGTCATGAATTTGAAGTATATGTGAAAAAATTATATCCCACTGGTATTGATCTCGATGGAATGGATTTTAAGGAGAATTTGGATAAGACAAAAGAGCTGATTGAATATAGAAAGATAATCTTTGAAGCTGGATTCATGATTGCAAATTTATTTGTTAGGGCAGACTTAATGATCCCCCTAGGTGATGGGTGGGATTTGTATGAGATTAAGTCAACCACCCAACTTAAACCACAGCATATTCCCGACTTAGCTTTCCAGAAATACGTCTTGGAAAAATGTGGATTAAAAGTGAATAAGTGTTTTGTGATATTTTTAAATAAAGAATTTGTAAAGAATGGTGAGATTAATCCTAAAGACCTAATTATTCAAGAAGAAGTCACTGAAAAAGTCAATTTGGTTGATGATATCGAGAATAATATCAAGAAGTTCTTAGAAATTATGTCTCAAGAACAAACTCCCGATGTTTGTATTTCCATGCAATGCAATAAGCCTTATGAGTGTCCATTAAAGAAGGAATGTTGGTCAACTTTACCAGAAAATAATGTGTTGCAGCTTACTAATTGGAAGGTTTACTGGAAGCTACTGGAAGAAGGTGTTAAAGACCTAAAGGATATTCCCAAAGGAACTAAATTGACTGCAAAAGATCAGATCATTATTGAAGCAATTAAGGATAATAAACCAGTTATTTCGAAGGAACATATCAAGCATTTTCTGAATTCGTTACATTATCCTCTTTATCACTTTGACTTTGAGACTTTTGATACAGCTGTTCCAATATTTGATAATTCAAGACCATATCAAAAGATGCCATTTCAGTACTCATTACATATTGAACAGAAGGATGGTTCTGTAGAGCATAGAGAATTCCTCTCAGACGGAGGAGATCCAAGACCTGCACTGCTTGAGCAAATGAAAAAAGACCTAGAAGGAACAGGAGACATAATAGTATTCAATAAATCATTTGAAATAAGCGTTATGAAGAGACTTGCAGAAGACTTTCCAGAACATAAAGAATGGCTACAACATGCAATTGAGAGAATAGTAGACCTCGCAAACCCTTTCAGAGCACTCTACTATTACAATAAATCACAGAAAGGATCCTACTCCATAAAAAAAGTTCTTCCTGCAATAACTGGGAAAAGTTATGATGAATTAGAAATAGGCAATGGCGGAGATGCCAGTATGATGTATTTTTATAGCCATATCCAACAAAAAATGGAAAATAAAGGGCAAATTAGAGAAAATCTTTTAAAATACTGTTGTTTAGATACTGAAGGAATGGTGTGGATTATTCATCAATTGGTCAAAATAGTCAATTAAATTATTTTGAAAATCAGATTAACTTTGAAAATGAGAAATTTATCAAGAACTACCGTGTATCACTCAAGGATTAGTTTAGTTAAGACTGTTTTTGATTACTCTGAAAAATCAGAATCGAAGTTAAGCAATATGATATCTACATTAATTAAGGAAGACAAAGTTAATCAAGCAATAACGTCTGATTTTGGTTGGCATTTCGGGGATGTAATTGAGTTTAAAACCTACATTCATTGTAAACTTGGAAAAATTAGGAAAAAAAAGCAAAAAACATTGTTTGATAATACACAAAAGAAATTTATTGAAATAGAAAGCAATGAAGAAGATGCAATCATTTCTCACATACTCTTTGATAAGAAAACGCATTTCTTCCTTTTTGAAGAGCGACCAGAAGTAGGATACAAAGAATTAATTTATGTAATTACTGAAGCAATCAGAAAAATATATGATAGAGAGATACATATTGATATTCTACCAAACAATTTAGAAGTTACTCGAATTTTAAAGGATGCATCAAAAATAACCAAAGCCAGGTTTTTATTGCAACCATCTAATCCTGATAATTCAGCTGACTTAAGAAAAATGGATGAACTAATAAGGGATATCAGGGCAAAAAAAGCAAAAATGGAATTTGTTAATGATGATGGTTTAGATCATGAAAATAGTAAAACCTTTAAAAGTGCTCTTAGCCTTTCTAACAGGGGATTTGGAACTTTTAATTTAGATTATGAATATTCGGATGGTACAAAACACAAGTTCAGTTCAAAGAAAAAACAATTAAGGGAAACAATGCCTAAACCCACTTCAGATGAATCCTGGAAAAAAAAACTTATAGAATTATTGAACAACACAATCAACTTGTTGAATAAAAAATGACACATTTTTTCAACCGAATGAAATCTTTTGGAATAGGACGGATAATAAAATCATTCGATTTTATAATCCCATTAGTCTTATCAATTATTGGTTCATTTACCTTCTTTAACCTGTTAACGGACACAACTGTTAGAACTAATTTGTTATCAGATATCATTGTAGCATCAATTTCAATTACAACAATAGTGTTGGCTGGATTTGCTATAGTAATTTCATTAACCGAGAAAGAATTTGTGAAATACTTAAAAAAAT
>JAHJDK010000093.1 GCA_018812505.1 Nanobdellota archaeon
CGTATCTGGTAATGCAGTACGGGCTACAAGGTCTCCTTTGCCAAATTGTTGTGTCAAAGACACAAGACCTTGTATGGGGGCAATAAATGTCTTTTTGCACATGTATGCGGCAATTGATAATGCCAATGCTTTAGTGAAAAAAGGTGGACTGATATATATTGCATTGTATAATGATTTTAGAGGTTTCCCGAGCTCGAAGACTTGGCTAAGCATAAAGCGGTTTTATGCTAATTCTGGAAGATTTATCCGAGGTATTATGAATCTTATGTTGGCCTCTCAAATTATCCTCTTCAGAATAATACGATTTCAAAATCCAATTAAGTATGTCAAACAGTATGGACCTAGCAGTGCCAGAGGCATGAGCTTTTATACTGATGTAGTCGACTGGCTAGGAGGATACCCCTATCAATATTGCTCAGTTAAGGAAGTAACAACTTTTTATAGGAAAAAAGGCTTTAAAACAATCAAAGTTAATGAAGTCAATGGAACTGGATGCAATGAATTTCTGTTTAGACGAATATGAATAGAAAAAAAGCAAAACAACAAAGTATAGAATGTCCTTACTGTCATTCTAGAATATTGACTCATATACGTAAGATCACGTCACCAGTAAACGGCAAGGAATACACGGAACATATTTGCAAGAAATGTGATCTGCAGTTCTTCACTCCCCTAATTTTTGAGAAGGTCATTTATCAGGATGAACTCATAGAAGAATATGGCACATTCCACGAGGGGAGAAAGCATTATCCCCCTTGGACTAAAACAATATTAAGTCAATTAAGTAAAATGAACCTGAACTTTACAGACAAGAAGATATTAGAAATCGGTGCAGGTGATGGCATAAACTTTAAAGCTCTAAAAGAGAGATTCAAAATAAAACCTCGACAATATTTAGCTATTGAATTGGATCCTCGTAGTATAACTGCTTGTAGGCGAAATGGTATAAAGAGAATCATGAATGTTCTATTCGACAATAACATAGATAAGATTATTAATGAAAGATTTGACATAATACTCGCTACTGAAGTATTAGAACACCAGACAAAGCCGGACGGTTTTCTTCTGGCCGCATTCAGATTGTTAAAACCTGATGGAATCTTAATCATCAGCGTGCCTAATAGAGATAGGTTCTTTATTAAATACAAAGAAATACCGGGCGACATTCCTCCCCATCACTTTCTGAAGTTTAACAAGACATTTTTCCTTAGAAACTTTCGTGATGAATTATTTTTTTGTAGAGACTACTCTTCAAGTGATAAGAACTTCAGAGATTCAGCAAAAGTGGTTAACAGAATATTACTAGAAAATGACAGATTCTGGTTACTCTTCATTCCATTCATCTTCCTCTTCAGATTATTAGATGTGATTGAAGGAGAAGGATTAATTGTTTTTATTAGAAGGAGCGAGGGAATTAGATGACAGACATAATTAGGTACAGAACTCACCCCAGGATATATGATTTCAACTATTTTGTATGCAAAAACAATCTGGCAGGAATCAAATATTTGTCTAATAAATTCAAATCTGTACGCAATGTTATTCTTCTAGATATTGGCTGCGGAAAAAAACCGTTTCGAGATGATTTTTCTTATTGTAGATATATAGGTATAGACATAACTAATAAAGATGCCGATCCAGACATGATAATGGATCTTAATTTCAAGAAACTTCCGTTCAAAAATAATTATTTTGATATCATAATTGTTTCTGAGGCTATAGAACACATATTTAACAATCAGAATCTGATCCGAGAGATGAAGAGATCGATAAAACCTGGTGGCTGCATCTTTATATCATCGCCCTTTATTTTTCCAGAACACGGCTCACCTCACGATTATTTCAGATTTACCAAATATTATTTTCATCAGACATTCAAAGAATTCAATATTGCAAAATATTCAGAAAGTAATAGCATCATAACTTCACCATTAATACTCTGCAACATAATAATATTTCAAATGCTAAATCTATTTTCTTTTCCAGTCATTCTTGTCAATAACTTATTAATCTATTTAATTGAGATTATTCTTACTCCAATAAGAAAATTTACCAAATTCAAAAACTTTATCCAGAGCGCACCCACAGGATATTATTTTGTTTTTGAGAAAAAATGAAAGCTAAAAATGTACTCATAGTCATACCTTCACTTACATTGGGGGGTGGGGCAGAAAGAGTTGCATCTAGTCTTGCCGATTATTTCTCCGTCAGAGGATACAAAATTACACTTCTTACCTTTTACAAATCCACGCACGAATACCCTTGCGATTCGGAGCGCATAACAATAAATGAAAACCATTCCAATAGTATTCTTCACAAACTTATTAAGCTTGTGACTCGTGCGCATAGAATAAACCTGATCTGTAAAGACAAGAAAATTGATTTAGTAATTTCATTTATGGAAGAAGCTAATTTTTCTGCGATTCTTAGTAGAAAGATTCTTGGAAATAAATGCAAGTTGCTCGTGCTAGTGAGAGATAACCCTAAGAAGTACAGTAAGAATGTAATCTATTTTAATTTGATGAAAAAGCTATACCCTTTAGCAGACAGGGTCATAACTAATTCAATGCATATGGAGAGCATATTGAACCAGCACTTAAACATAACAAATACAAACACCATTTATAATCCCATAGATGTTTTGCGAATAAAGAGAATGAAGGAACAAAAACTGCCAAGAAAATATGATCCTCTATTCAGGGGCGGCTTTAATGTTATTAATATAGGCCGGCTTGCAGAGCAGAAGGGCCAATGTTTTTTAATAAGAAGCTTTGCTGAATTTGTTAAGACAAATAAAGATGCCAGGCTAATAATCCTGGGTGATGGTGAG
>JAHJDK010000094.1 GCA_018812505.1 Nanobdellota archaeon
AAGTAATTGCAGATTCAACTGAATTAAATTGTGAACAAAGTGAAGATTGGTGTATTGATAAAGATAAATTAATTGCATTTGGTGAAAATAGTGATTTATATGATGGATTTTGGAATGTAGCTTCAATTGAGCTTTTAATAGTTTATCCACCAAGAGATAAAAAAGTCTATGATTCTGCTAGCTTAAGCTCTGCACCTCAAATCATTGACTGTGATGATGGAACCCTTGATAATAATGGTGATGGATTTTTAGACCGCTTAAGTGATTCAGTTTGGGCAGGTTATTCTGTTCTTGCAACTCAGGGGCCAATTGAACACCTTCCAACAAATGGTAATGCCTTAAAACCAAAACTTATTTTTGAAAATCTTAATGAAGGTGATATAATCAAAATAAAGGATATTACAGGAGAAGTTAATTATGTAGGAGCAGAAATAAACTGTTTAAAAAGTTCTATTGCAAGTGGTTATGGCTGGGTTATGGCTGGTTTTTATAGTTCTAATGATGAACTTATCTCTGAAAAAGCATTAGTTGATTTTGCAGCTAGTGAAGGCATTAAAACACCTGCAGGTGCAGGAAAATTATATGTTTATATAAAAGAAACGAGTGAATTTAAAGAAAATTATAATGATAACACTGGTGGATGCACTTTTTCAGTAAAAAAATCTTCATGGGAAAGTTGCTATAAAACACCTGTTTTAACTCAACCGTCCCAATCTAATTCAGGCGAGTCTGTTCTTTGCCCTGCACCATACTGTGACAATTATATACTTTATGATTCTGGCCAAAAAGATAAAATGACTTTTTCAGCATATGTTAATGTATGTGAACAAATAGACAGAAGCCATGAAATCTGTGATTTAGCTAAATTAATATTAGGTGTTAAAATCCCAAAAACAGATGAAAAATAAAAAACTAAACAAAAAAGCTCAGCAGGAAATGGTAGGTTTTGTTTTAATAGTCTTAATTGTAATAATTGGACTTTTAGTTTTTTTAATATATAGTGTAAAACAGCATAATATCCCAGAAAATGATATTGCAAATAATATTCTTTCTTCAATAATGAAAACAACAACAAGTTGTGCAATTGTTTATGAGCCTGACTTTGATGATATCCGCGATTTATTTAAAAGTTGTTATGATTCAAGGCGTTGCAGTAACACTATGGAAATGGCTTGCGACACATTAGAAAAATCTCTTACAGAAATGTTAGATGAAGTTCTTGTTCTAGAGCCAACAATTCAAGCTTATCAGCTTGATTTTTATGAAAGTGATTCAGAAGGAACACTTAATCGTCTGCATCTTGTAAAAGGTGAGTGTAATGGAACATTATATGGTTCAGAGCCCAATTCTATAAGAATAAGTGGTGATGAAGAACTAATAGTTACCTTAAGAATCTGCGTATTTTCAAATTTTAATTATTGAAAATAAGGTTTATGTATAAATAAAATCTTTTTAGAGTGTTAAAATAAATTCCATTCTGTCAACTGCAAGTATTGGTGAATAAGAAATCCTATTTCCCTTTTTTTTTGATACAAAATCTATAAACCCAAATTTTTCTAAAACCTTTATATCATTTCTTATTGATTTTAAATCCCTGTTTAGTATCTTTGCAAGCTGATAAATTGATTCAGGGGACTTAGTTTTTAATACATATAAAATTCTCGCTTTTTCATTTGATAAGAGATTTCTTAAGATTTTCATATCAGAAAAATCATGTTCCTTTTTACCACCTTTTAATTTAGAAATAAAACCCTTTTCATTTACATTCACTTCAAAATATCTTGTCTTTTTTACACTCATCTTAATAGGTGGTAAAACAAAACACTTATATAAATCTTTTTATATCTCTATGGGTGGGACTTTAGGCCACCTATTAAACACCGGTAACTTTTTACCCCTTTAATTTTGTAGTAACTATCCAGTTTAACAAAACATTTATAAGTAAACCTCTTTAAAACATATAATTTTTTCATATTTTTTCAATATTGTAGAGAAATCTTTATAAACGCTAAAAACGACACATATAATACATTATTGCTTGCAATAATGTGCTAGTGTGCATAATAAGAATAAGTGATTACCTTATAATGCGCTCCCTAGTTATAAGTCCGGCCAGGCTATTTAGAGAAGTTAACCTGAATTTTCAGGGCCTTGATAAAGGCGGCTAATCGAGAATAGTGCTGAAAGGAGGTTATAATAATAATGAAAAAATTAATGAGAAAAGCTGTTACAGTTTTAGGAAGTCTTGCACTAATCGGTGCTACTATTGGTGGTGCTGCTGCTACAACTTATCCTGCTCCATTCAATAGCGGAGGTTACGCTGTTGTTTATGGTTCTGGAAGTTTAGATAGTGCTGCTGCTTCAACTGTTGCTGCAGGTTTACCAGAAATAAGTGGAACTGTATCTGGTGGTGAAAGTATTAGTGATGATGAAATAGCATTAGGTGGTGCTCTTACTACTGCAAAGCTTGGAAGTGGAACAATAACAGATTCAAAAATAGGTTCTTTAATGGATCAACAAATCTC
>JAHJDK010000095.1 GCA_018812505.1 Nanobdellota archaeon
GCTAAGAAGCTCCACCAAGGCTTTTCAGTTTTTTCAACAACTCCTGTTTCTGCATTGACTTGACTTTTTTTAATGAAATATTTAAATAGGTGTTATTAATTAAAGTTTTTTAAACTACAAACAACTACTAAATGTTTAGAGGTTAAAATTATGTACTTATTTTTTGATACTGAAACAACTGGACTACCACAATTCTACGATGCACCCACAAGTATGCTGAATAATTGGCCTCGAATGGTTCAAATAGCATGGATGACATTTGATAAAGATGGAAATCAAATAACTAGCGAGGCTCACATAATAAAACCAGAAGGATATACAATCCCGGATGAGGCTGCAAAGATTCATGGAATAACAACAGAACGAGCGGAACTAGAAGGAAAACTATTAAAAAAAATTCTAGAAATATTCTCGAAAGCAGTTAATGAATCCCAAATAATAGTCGCACATAACATAAAATTTGATGAAAAAATAGTGGGAGCAGAATTTATTAGAAAAGAAGTGAAAAACAGTTTAGAAGAAAAAGAAAAAGTTTGCACAATGTTATCATCAACTAATTACTGCCAAATACTAAGCGAATATGGTAATAAATGGCCTAAACTTACTGAATTGTATCTGAAACTATTTGGTGAAAAATTTGAGGATGAACATGATGCAAGAGCAGATGTTACTGCATGTGCAAGATGTTTTTTTGAAATGAAAAAGTTGCAAATAATAAATTAGCTAGTTCTTACGTTAAACATTAAAAATCACAAAAACATACTCTAAACATAAATGCTCCGAGTGGCAGAACGACCAAAATGTCTGACTCCTCCACACAGGAGATGAACCATTATGGCTGGTTTTTTATTGGATTTGCCTATTAGGATTTTTTCTGGTTTAAGAATGGTTTATTCAGAGATTATAGTTTGGTGTATTGCTATAGTTCTTAACGTAGTAATTATTCTAACTAATGTTGCAGTTTACGAGAATACTTTGATTTTGTCTATTTTTCATCATATCTTGTCACAGCCCATACCTTTTTAGGGTATAATTCTTTCGTCAGGTTTCGGAACTTTTTTCTCATTATTGTTTGGTGATGAGATAATGGATATTTCTTACAATCAAAAGAGTGAACGAGAGCATCATCAAAGGCATAAGCATCATTTCATCATTTTAATTTTTATGTTTATATTGATATTCATAATATATGATTTTCTTCTTAACAAGTTAGGTGTAAATATTCCTTTATTCTAATCAATTTTAGAAGAATTTCTTGAAAAAACCTTTTTGTGGTTCGACTTCTTCTCCTAGCTCTTCTGCTAGTTCTTTCATAGCTTTTTCCTGGCTTTTTGTTAGTCGCTCTGGTGTTTTCACAACAACCCTTACAAGTTGGTCTCCTTTGCCGTATGAATGTAAGTATGGTAGTCCTTTGTTTTTCATCTTGAATACTGTTCCGGTTTGTGTGCCGTTTGGTATTTTGAGTTTTGCTTTTCCATCTAGTGTAGGTATTTCTATCTCTGCACCCAGTGATGCTTGTATTATGCTTATTGGCATTTCTAGTATTACATCATCTCCGTGTCTTTCAAATACTTCATGCGGTTCTATGTGCACTATAACGTATAAATCTCCTGGGTTTCCTCCTCTATATCCTGCTTCTCCTTGTCCGCTTAGTTTTAATCTTGATCCTTCTTCTATTCCTTCTGGTATGTCTATCTCTAATGTTTTGGTTTCTTTGATTGTGCCTGTTCCTTCGCATTCATCACATACATTTCTTAGAACTCCTCCTGATCCTCCACAGTTTCTGCAGGTACTTGTTGTCTGAAATATGCCGAATGGTGTTCTTCTTGATTCAGTCATTCTTCCTGATCCTCTGCACATATCACATGTTTCTTGTCCGCTTCCTCCGCTTCCATCACATTCTGTGCAGGTTTCTTTTTTCTTGATTTTAAGTTTTTTCTTGACTCCTGAGTGTACTTCTTCTAGTGTTACTGTCACATCTGCTCTTAGGTCGTTTCCTCTTCTGTTTCTGCTTGTTCTACTTCTTCCTCTGGAGCTGCTGAACCCGAATCCGCCTCCAAATATATCTCCTAAGTGGTCAAATATATCGTCAAAGTCTGTTCCGAATCCTGAGAAGTCAAACCCTCCAAATCCTTGTGCGCCTCCTCCTTGTTTAAAGCTCTCGCTTCCGTATTGGTCGTATTGTGCTCTTTTATCATTATCTCCTAGTATTGCTGCTGCTTCGCTTATCTCTTTGAACTTCTCTGCTGCGTTAGAATCCTTGTTTAGATCCGGATGATATTTTTTCGCGAGTTTTTTGTATGCTTTCTTTATCTCTTCTTTTGAGGCGTTTTTTTCTACCCCTAATGTTTTATAGTAGTCCTTGCTCATCATTATCTCTCCAGTGCTTCTATCACTTCTCTTAGGTCTTTCATTCTGTCAGAAAGATATTCTTCTTCTGTTAAGTTGTTTATTGCATATAATGCATCTAATGGTTTTGAAACTCCTCTTCTGTATTGTTTTGGGTATGATCTTTCCAGGTCTCCTTTTGATAAGACGTGTATTCCTTTCTTTTTTAGGAATGCTATTTTTTCATACCTATCTTTCATGTTTGGTTGTTTTTTTAGTTCATTCCAGATTATCTTGATTTGGAATCGTCCTTTTATTGCGTCTAAATCTGTCATGACTGTGTATGGTATTTTGAATATTTTTAATAATCTGAGGTATACTTGAAAGTTGTCTTTGCTGTAGCTGCTTACAACTTTGATTTCTTCTGATGATTTGCAGTATTTATCTATTAGTCCTTCCATAAATATCTTGTCTGAGATGCCTTCTACCAGTAATACTTTGTCTGCGAAGAACATCTCACAGTTTTCTGTGTTTAGTTCTTGTTCTAATCTGTCGTTGTCTACGTAGTCTTTTTCGTTCATGTAGAATAATTTTGTTTCTCGTCCTTTTTTTACTACTCTGAATAATCCTTTTAGACTGTATGGTTCTACAAATACTGGTGAGTGTGTTACTATGAACATTTGTGTTGTTTGTGAGAATTCTTTTATGAATCTGAATAGTTTTCTTTCTGCTTCTGGATGCAAGTGTATCTCTGGTTCTTCGATTGCTAGCATTCTGCCTCCTGATATTATTATTTCATGCAGCAATAACAATAATTCGTTGTTTCCCCCTCCTATAGTTGATAATTTTATGTCTTCTCCTTTCGCTGTTTTGAATCTTAGGTCTACAACTTTTTTTTCATACATCATGGGTTCAACGTGTTCTATTAGTGCAGATATTTTTTCTATGAAGTCTGAGAATTGTTTGAATAGTCTTCTTTCATTTTCTTCTTCACTATTTGCAAGGTTTATCAGTGATCTTTTTATGTAGTGTTCGACTCTCATCTTTTCTGATGATGGGTGTGGGTCTCTTACAATGTTTCTGTCTGCAGGTATTAGTATTAGTTGGTTTGATATTTTTTCCAGCAGTTCTTTTCCTTTGCAGTCTGTTAGCTTGTCTGAGTAGCTGTTGTTTTTTGTTAGAAATCTTTTTTTTTCTTCAGGGGTTTTTATTAGTATATTCTTTCCCAGTCTTAGAAAGTTCAGTATAATTCTTGTTTTATTGTCTTCTGTTATTATTTTTCTTGAGATTACTAACTGGTCGTTTTCTTCTTGTTTCAAATTGTTTATTTCTCTTGAGTTTGTTTCTATGTATGCTGTTATCTCTATTTCTCTGTCGCTTTTGTCAAAGAGTATGTGTGTTAATTCTTTTTCATAGATTGTTTCCAGTTCATCTTCATATGATACTTCTATGTTTTCTCCGTTTGATTGTATGTTGGAGTTTAACACTATGTCCAGCGCATTTATGATGTTTGATTTTCCTGCATCATTCTTTCCTATGAAGACGTTTATATTCTCCAAGCTATCTATTGTTAATTCTTTTATGCTCTTGTAGTTCTTGATGTATAGTTTTGTTATTCTCATGTTTAAAAAAATAAAAAAATTAAGAAGTTTAAAAAATTACTTCTTTTTCTTTGTTTTTTTGTCTTTTTTGTCTTCTTTTACTTCTTCGTAGTCTGCATCCACTACTTTTTCGTCTTTTTCGTCTTTGCTGGTTGCCTCTTCGTTGTTTGTGGTTTGTTGTTTCTGTGCTTTTGCTTGTTCTTCTGCGACTTTCTGGTACATCTCTGTGCTTGCTTTTTGTACGATTTGGTTTAGTTCTTCCATCACTTTTTTCAGTTTTTCAGCGTCTTTCTTTTCTGGTTCCAATAGCTTTTTGAGTTCTTCTATTTTCTTTTTTATCTCTTCGACTTCTTTCTTGTCGATTTTCCCTTCTAAGTCTTTCAGCAGTTTTTCTGTGCTGTAAACTATTGTGTCTGCTTGGTTTATTGTTTCTATTTCTTCTTTTTGTTTTTTGTCTTGGTCGGCATATTTCTCTGCGTCTTGTCTCATCTTTTCCACTTCTTCTTCTGTTAGGTTTGTAGTTGCAGTTATCTTTATGCTTTGTTCTTTGCCTGTTCCCAAGTCTTTCGCGTTTACGTGCACTATTCCGTTTGCGTCTATGTCGAATGATACTTCTACTTGTGGTATTCCTCTTGGTGCTGGCGGTAGTCCTACCAGGTCGAATTGTCCTAATAGTTTGTTGTCTATTGCCATGCTTCTTTCTCCTTGGAATACTCTTATTGTAACTGCTGTTTGGTTGTCTGCTGCTGTGCTGAATACTTGGCTTTTCTTTGTTGGAATTGTCGTGTTTCTCTCTATTAATTTTGTGAGTACTCCTCCTAGGGTTTCTATTCCCAGGCTTAGTGGTGTCACGTCTAATAGTAATACGTCTTTCACGTCTCCTGCTAGTATTCCTGCTTGTATTGCTGCTCCTAGTGCTACTGCTTCGTCTGGGTTGACTGATTTGTCTCCGTCTTTGCCTGTTATATCTTTGACTAGTGCTTGCACTATTGGTATTCTTGTGCTTCCTCCTACAAATATTACTTTGTTGAGTTCTGATGATTTCATCTTTGCATCTTTTAGTGCTAGTTGTGTTGGTACTTTCAGCTTTTCCAGTATTGGTTCTAGCATCTTTTCGAATTTTGACCTTGTCATCTCCATTATCAGGTGTTTTGGACCGTTCTTGTCTGCTGTTATGAATGGCAGGTTGATTTCTGTTTTCATCTTTGTTGATAGTTCTATCTTTGCTTTCTCTGCTGCTTCTTTTAATCTTTGTTTAGCTGTTTTATCTTGCAGTAAGTCTATTCCGTTTTCTTTCTTGAATTCCTTAACTATCCAGTCCATTAACATTTTATCTATGTCGTCTCCTCCTAGTTGGTTGTCTCCGTTTGTTGCTTTTACTTCGAATACTCCATCTCCTAGTTCTAGTATTGATACGTCAAAGGTTCCTCCTCCGAAGTCAAACACTAATATTGTGTGGTCGTGTCCTTTATCAATGCCGTATGCTAGTGATGCTGCTGTTGGCTCGTTGATTATTCTTAATACTTCTAGTCCTGCTATTTTTCCTGCATCTTTTGTTGCTTGTCTTTGGCTGTCTTCAAAGTATGCTGGCACTGTGATTACTGCTTGTTTAACTTCTTGTCCCAGGTATGCTTCTGCGTCTGCTTTTAGTTTTTGCAGTATCATCGCTGATATTTCTTGTGGTGAGTACTCTTTGTCCCACATCTTTGATTTGTGGTCTGATCCCATATACCTTTTTATGCTTGCTATTGTATGTTCTGGGTTTGATATTGCTTGGTTTCTCGCCACTTGTCCTACTAGTCTTTCTCCATCTTCTGTCATGCTGACTACTGATGGTGTTATTCTTTGTCCTTCAGCGTTTGGTATTATCGTTGGTTTTCCTCCTTCAAGGACTGCTACTGCTGAAAATGTTGTTCCTAAATCTATTCCTATTATTTTGTTACTCATAAAAAATCACCTCGCTTATTTTTTATTAACTCAAAAAAATTTGTTTTTTTGTTACTCATAAAAAATCACCTCGCTCGTTTTTTTGTTACTCATTTTATTTTCCTCCGTTTGTTTTCTTTTTTGATACTTTTACTTTTGTATGTCTGATTACTTTGTCGTTGTACATATACCCTTTTTGTAGTTCTTCTAACACTATGTTTTCTTCTTTGTCTGATTCTTCTGTTAGTAATGCTTCATGTTTGTATGGATCGAATTTGCACCCTTCACATTGAATTATTTTTAGTCCTTTATCTTCCAGCATTTGGTATAGTTGTGCGTATATTAGTTCTATTCCTTTTGCAAATCCTTTTGCGTTCGTATTGTTTTTTAGTGCTAGTTCAAAGTTGTCTAGTGTTGGTAATAATGATTTTATGATGTCTGTTTCTGCATAGTTTTTGAATTCTGCTGCTTCTTTTTCAATTCTTTTCTTGTAGTTTTCGAACTCTGCTTGTAGTCGCTGTAAGGACTCTTTAAGTTCTTTTGCTTCGTTCTTGTCTTGTGTTGTTTTCTTTGTTTTAGCCATATCCATCCTCCTTTGTCGCATTATGTATGATTTGTGTTGACTTTAAATCAACGAAGAAGAGGTTATTTATATAGTTTTCGGTTTGACGGGCTATGTATAATAAATGCCTTATATTTTACACAGAACAGATAGTTTTTACACAGAACAGATAGTTTTTACACAGAACAGATTTTTAGTTTTTAAGGATTTGCATAAGAAATTAATCCAGCAGCATTTTAACACTGTCCAAAAATTCATCAGGGTTTATCTGAATACTTTTTCTCAGTTCTTCTCGGGAAAACCATTTTATCTCTGCAACTTCTTCCTCTTGAATCTTGAATTCTTCAATTGGCTTATCAAGTACGCAAGTGAATCTTTGTGAGAATGATTTGTGTTTGCCATCACGTTTAATCTTAGGTCCTTTCTTAATCTTGATATTTTTCAATCCTAGTTCTTCCTCTGCTTCTTTAATTATGTTGTCTTCATAAGACTCTCCTTCATCAACAGTCCCTGCGACTGCAGGACCCCACATTCTTGGATTATGACTTTTTGTATGAGTCCTTCTCGCAAGAAGAAACTCTCCTTTAGAATTTGTTATCCATAATGAAGTAATCCTGTATCTTAAGTTTTCAGCATCAACGTCTTCTCTTAACTTATAGCCAATTATATTGTCTTCATCATCCACAACAACAATTCTTGGTTTCATAGTGTGAATAAGAGTAATGGAGTTTTTATATTTTGTGTGTAAATTATTAAACATTATTGAATTAATTTTAAAAATGTTGTTTATATTAATATGTTAAAAATTCCTCAAATATTTTTACAATCTCATCGTCAGACAGCTTTTCGTTGTCTATCACTAAATCAAAATCATATTTCTCGTTCACAGCTATTTGATTTACAATTTTTATCGCTTCTTCACTCATAGGTATGTGTTCGGATGTTTTTCTGCTTCTGATTCTTTCCAGACATGTATTCATTGGTGCTCTTACTTGCACTAGCTTTACAAAGTATTTTTTCTTTAGTCGTTCTAAGAAATCTTTGAATGAGTCAAATGTGCCTGTTGATTCCAGTATTATTGATTTGTCATTTTGTAAATAGTTTTCTATCTCATTCTCTATTTGCACCCATACTTCTGAAAATTTAGTTTCGTTAAAAACGTCAACTCCTGTTATCATGGATAAGAAGTATTGTTCAACAGGTAAAAATTTTACGGATAGCTTGGTTTCAATCAAGCTTCCAATATGTGTTTTTCCGCTTCCTTTCGGACCTATAAGCAAGTAAATAGTTTTCATAATACTTTATTTAGGTTTACAGATATAAAAATGTTTAGAAAAAACTAGTTTTTGCTTAATCTCAATAACTCTCTGTTATGTCTATTACTCCATTTGCTCTGCTCTGAAAAACCATACCTTGAAAGTGTGTTCAACATGAATTGGTTATCTGAAAAAACATCTGCAACAACCTCTTTTGATAGTTTCTCACCTATGTCAAGCAATTTACTAATCATCTTGTCTGATACTCCTTGTCCTCTAAATTCAGAATCAACCATGAAGTATTGCAAATGAATATAATTCATAGGAGAAGACAAACCAATGTATTTTTGTTCATAGATTGAAGGAATTGCATTATTCATAACTGATAAGTGTTGGAAACCAACTACATTGTCAATCACATCAGTTTCAACTGTTGACAAACCGGTTCTGTCAATCTCTGGAATAATTCCTGCTTCTTGATAGAGCTCAAAATTATATAAACCGTTTAAAACAAATTCATAAGTTGGCATTCCTGGCAAGAAATCTTTTTCAGTATCTAATAGTCTAAAATATAAGTCCATCACTTCTGCCACTAATTTCATTCAGCTAGGAAAATAGGTGTTATTTAAAAAGATAATTGAAAAAGATTAAAAAACTATTTCTTAGTATAATTTGTTAGTAGTTCATCTACTTTTTCTTCTAACCATCCAACTTTAATTAATGCTTCCTTTACTTCTTCTGCTGTGTGACCTGCATCTAGTTGTTTCTTGATGAATGCTTCTAGCTGGTCATAATTCTCATGCGGCTTGTCAACACCATGCTCTTTCATGTGTAGCATCTTTTGTATTTTTCCTTCCTTCCAGAAAACACCTATTAGTATGATTATTACAAGTGCTGCTATTATAGTCCAGATGGTTAAAGCGCTCAAGCCTTTTGTCTCTATTGGACTTACATCTACGTATGGTTCATCATCTTCAGCTACTGCTTTACCAGTTGTGGTTGTTAATCCTTGTTCATCAGATATTTTTGGCGTAACTTCTTCTTCTCTTTGGCTGATTGCGAAGTAGCTGAAACCTGTGGTTAGAGCTTTGTAACTAACAGAGTCATTGTCTTCTGATATCATGAATGTTTCTTGCTCTTGCCACTCATTTTCTACAAATCTGAATAGTGCAATGTTGTCTTTGCTGATGCTGTTTTCTGTCAGCCATGATTTTAATACTTCAAACGTAATTTCTGTCTCTGTTATTTTGGTGTTATCTATGTTTGTTTCGATTAGTTCGATGTATTTGTACACATCATACTTTAGTGGAGTGGTTGTTGTTGGTTTGTTATCAAGAGAATTCACTCTGATAGTTACTTGTGATAGTTGATTATTTGCCTTAAAGGATAATTTTTTGAAAGGGATTTTTTCTGATGTTATTAGCATATTTTTGTTTTCACCTGCATTTATGATTGCCCAGACTTTAGAATAACTACTCATAGTTGTAGGTGTTCCTGTAGCTCTACTTCCCCCGCCTCCACCTCCATTATTGCTAGTTTCACTTGTTTCAGCAACATTTATAGTGTATGTCAGCATGGTAGTGCTTGATGTTTGGTTGTTTTCATCTCTGCATTTAATGTATTGTTCAACGCTTTCATCTTGCAAGTATATAACATTCTTGCTGTGAGTAAAACTGACTGTTGAGTTGCTTCCTAGATAACTCATTGACTCATTATCATAGTCTAATAGCACGGATGAATATTTGCAAATGGTTTTTTCATTGGTGGTTGCTGTTAGTTCTATTGTAAGGCTGGTTTCTGTGCTTGAACTCTTTGTGCCTAGTGCTTCTGCAGTTGTTATCTCTGGCTGAACTGAGTCTATAACTGTGAAGCTGGTTGTTTCATTGCTGCTTTGGTTGTTAAGATCTGTGCATAAAACTGTGAAGTTATACGCTCTGTTTGTCAGGTTTGAAAAGTTCACATTATATGTGTATTTTGTGCCGCTTTGACTGGATTCTATTAGATTAAGAGTGTTATTGGTATTGGTTACCAATCCTTCATTGTTTGTCAGATTGTAGTGGCAGAAGCTATTGTTTAGTGGGTTGACTTCTGTAACTTCAAATTCTGCTGTGAAGAAGCTATTATTCGCAGTGCTTATCGGGTATGTTATGTTTATACTTGGAGCTTCTGTGTCATTTGCAAGTCCTCCTCCTGAGAAGTGTGGAATGTGGAGTGTTACATTAACGCTTGTGTTTGTGTAGCATGCTTGTGCAACTGTTGTAACGTTGTTAGGTTCTATGTTATTCTCGCACAAGTCTAATCTGTGAATTAGTTCGCCTTCATCGTCTTCTATAAAAAGTACATCTAGGTCTCCAAGGTTTACATCGAATGTTATCTTTGCTCCTGTTTCAAAGTAATCTTCGTTCAGGAATGATGAGATGTTTCTAAAAACGACTACATGAGTCAGGTTTGCTCCTGCGTTGGAATTTATTCTTCTTGCTCTCAATGATGTTTTGTTGACATCTAGGCTAAATGTTTGTCCCCAGTTCGCGTTCATACCGCTGAATTGCGGAATTCTGGCTCGTACGTTTGTGCCTGATGAGTTTATAACCATGTTTATTGACATAGTGGTATTTATGCCGATGGATTCGCTACCTGACACGTTTATGTTGTTCGCATCTATTTCTATGCTGGTTAATGATAATCCTAAAGATGTTTGTATTTCACTAACTACCTGAGTTACGTTCATTTGTCTGATCATTCTAAAAAAGAGTGTTGTATCTGCTGTATTTCCTGTTGAGTCATTAGCCCATATTGTTACTTTGTGCATTCCTCCTCTCAGATTGGTAAGGTTTAGCGATTTGTTGCCTGTTGTGTTGAAGGTGTAGTTGTTCCTTCCAAAGTCTACTACTGCTCTAATACTTGATATGTTGATGTTGTCTGTTACAGTGAAATTTATTGTTGCGTTTCCGTCGTTGTTGAATAGTGTTTCATTCACAGCAGGTGTGTTGATTATAATGCTTGGCGGTGTTTCATCATCTTTGCCAAATGCTACTGCCTCGACATATTCTGATGAGCTTCCGAATTCCAATGATAATTCATCATAGCTCAAATCTATTAATCCTTGCTTAGTCCATCCTGATGTGCAGTTTCTTGTTGTGAAGTTCCATTGGCTGCAGGTGTAATATGCCAGATTTGTTGGGTTTGAAATTACTGTGCTTAGATTTTCGCATTCTATTGCATAGTTAAACCCTAAATAATTCCATTCAGCTCTGTTTGCGTACACCAAGTATTTGTTGCCCAATCTCGGATAATATTCTGATATCATATTCATTGAAGATGTTATTTGTGATGAAGTAAATATTATACCTATTGCTTGCTCTGCTATTTCATCATATACCGGTATAA
>JAHJDK010000096.1 GCA_018812505.1 Nanobdellota archaeon
GGAAATTGGGTGTCAAATTGTCTGTTTTTTGCTTCTATTGATGAAGGGTATAATGCAAACAGCAAAGCAATCACAACAACAACTTTTGTAAGAGTACAAATTGATTCTTTTTTAATGACTTGTTTAATTAAACTTGAAATCATGTTTGCAATTATTAGGAATAAATACGAAATTAGCATGATAATTGTTAATGCAATTGGAAAGTAATGATAACTATGACCTGATAATTTTAAACCCATTACAGGGAAGAAAATAATAACTCCTAAAAATGAGCCAAATAAGAATTTAGTTAATTGACTCTTTTTCTTCAAGCCAACTGTTAGTAATCCTGCCAATCCAATGAATGCAAAAGCAATTCCTGTTAAGGTAAAATTATCTTTAGTATATGCTTTAGCAGTACTCCAAAATGGTTTAGTGAACAACTTGTCAATTTGAATTGCTCCTACATCAACTGCAGAAGAACTTAAACCATAATTAACAGCAACATTTTTAGCATATAACATCCAAAGAGGAATAGTAAGCATTATAAGAACTGGAATAATGTATTTGGTGTAATCTTTTTTAATATTTTTCAATCTTTTGTAAGGAAATATGAACAGTAAACTACCTGCCATAATAATAAACGGATACTTTGTCAAAGTTCCTAGTGCGAATCCTACACATCCTAATAGAAGATATTTTTGTTTTTCAACTTCAGTCCATTTAAGAAGATAATAGAGTCCGAATAGTGTGCAAAAAAGTCCTACATTCATTAGTTGAACATTATGACTAAAAAATACAAATAAAGGATTAATGGCTGTAAGAAAGCTTGTTGTAAGCGCAAATAACTCATTATTTGTGAGTTTTTTTGAGATTAAATAAACAAGTAGTATTGATAGTGAGCTAAGCAAAACTCCTACTAATCTGGCAACAACAAGTTTTTCTCCAAATATTTTAAATCCAATGGCTACTAAAATGGATATTGTTGGAAAAGTGTCTCCATGCACTCCAAAAGAAAGTTCTCTTACAGACCAAAAATCTCTGTAAGGTATAAAAAATCCGTGTTTAAAGAATCCTTCATCTGCAAAGTTTCTTGCTTCTGTCAAATAGTGTGTTTCTTTCCAGTTGTGGTATCCTATCACAGGATAATCCAAATGATAGCTTCTTAAGTGTAGTCCAAACAGGAATATTGCTATAAGTATTATGAAAGCCCAGTTTTTTTTAAGAAAAATAATTATTTCTTTGAATTCATTTTTTTCTTTTGATGTTTTTCTAACCACTTTTGTAATGCTCTTACTTTAATATATAAATTTTGTTATGAAATAGTAAAAGACATTTAAAATTAGATTTGTTATATGTTTTTTACAATTTAGAAAATGAAATTAAACATCCAATAACTTGTTTCATTTTCTAAAAAAACCAAACATTAAAAAACCTTCTTTGATTCAATGCTCATTAAATGACTTCAATATTAATAACTGGTGTTGCTGGCTTTGTTGGGAGTAACTTGGCAGAGTCTTTGATTAGTAAGGATTTTAATGTTGTTGGAGTAGATAATTTTTCTACTGGTAAGAAGGATAATTTAAAAGGGTTTATCAAGTGTAAAAACTTCTTTTTTAAGAAGGGTGATATTACTAATCTGAGATTTTTAAAAAAAATGATGCACAATGTTGATTTTGTTTTTCATTATGCTGCTCTTCCTTCTGTTCCTTATTCTGTTACTCATCCTTTAGAAACTCATAGAGTGAATGTTGATGGTACTTTGAATGTTTTGTTGGCTGCCAGAGATTCAAATGTTAAAAAAGTTGTTTTTGCATCTTCTTCTGCTGTTTATGGCAACACAACTAAGCTTCCTATAGTTGAGTCTCAAGAGTTAAATCCTTTCTCTCCTTACGCAGCTCATAAGATAATTGGTGAGAATTATTGTAAACTTTTTTTTAACACTTATGGTTTAAGAACTTCTGCTTTTCGTTTTTTTAACATTTTTGGTCCTAGACAAAGTCCTGATTCACAGTACGCTGCTGTTATTCCAAAGTTTTTATCTTTGATGAAGAATGGTATGCAGCCAATAATTTTTGGTGATGGTTTGCAGACCAGAGATTTTGTTTTTGTAGAGGATGTTGTTCAGGCTAATCTATTAGCTATTAAAGATTCTAGATGTGATGGTCAGGTTTTTAATGTTGGTTCTGGTGTTAAGAGTAGTGTTTTGGATTTAGTTAATGTTATGAATAAAGTTATTGGTACAAATATTAAGCCAGTTCATAATCCTGTTCGTGCTGGTGACGTTAAACATTCATACGCAGACATTTCCAAGGTTAAAGCTCTTGGCTTTAGGCCTAAAAGTTCTTTGATTGATGGTTTGCTTAGGTTATGATTTTTTAATTTAGTGTGCGACATAATTAAATTATGTTTTTTTAAGCACACTAAATTCCAAAGACCATTAATTACTATAATTTATTTTTGTCTTTGATTAATTCTTGGTAAATTATTTAAACAATTATTTTTTATTCTTCTTTATGAAGCTTAAAAATACTTTTTTTGGCATCTTGCTTGTTGTGATTTGTACTTTTCTTACTTCTTTCGGGCAATATTTTATTAAGTTAGGCACTAGAAGCATTTCAGGAACCATTGCTTCTGTTTTTAATTTATCTCTTGTCGGAGGTTTTGCACTCTATGGTTTGGGAGCGATAGTTTTGTTGGTGGCGCTTAAGTTTGGCGATTTATCTGTGTTGTATCCTTTCATTGCTTTGAGTTTTGTATGGGTTTTTTTCCTTTCTTCTTTTTTTCTTCAGGAAATTATTGTCTTTGTTAATTGGCTTGGTTTGGGTTTCATACTTTTAGGAGTTAGTTTTATAGGTTGGGGTGCTAATCATGGATGAGTGGATTATTGTGTTGGTCACACTATTTGCTACTGTGATTGGTGCGTTTGGTTCTCTTTATCTTAAGAAAGGAGCTGCACATTTAGATTTTAATTTGAAAAAACAGTTTAAGAATTTCAAATTATTTTTTGGTTTATTCTTGTTTTTATTTTCATCTGTTTTTTATGTTTGGGCTTTAAGGTTTGCTGATTTATCAATTATTTATCCTATAACTTCTTTCTCTTATATTTGGGTTTGTTTGTTATCAGTCAAATTTTTAAATGAGCGTATGAATATTTATAAGTGGTTTGGTATTTTTTTAATACTTATGGGGGTTTTTTTAATAACAAGATGATAAAGGAAAATGTTTTTGTTGTGATTGCTGCGTTTAATGAGGATAAGTCAATAGTTAAAGTTATATCTGCTTTGAAAAAATTTGGTTATACAAATATTGTTGTTGTTGATGATGGTTCTTCAGATAAGACTTTTGATGTGGTTTTTGATTCTGATGTTTTTGTTTTAAGGCATTTTATCAATCGTGGTCAAGGGGCTGCTTTGCAGACAGGTATTGATTTTGCTCTTTCTCTAGGGGCTGATTTTATTGTTACTTTTGATGCTGATGGTCAGCATCATGTTGAAGATATTGAGCGTCTTTTGAAGCCAGTTATTAATGGCTATTGTGAGGTATCTTTAGGTTCTAGATTTTTGAAGAAAGATTCTAACACTCCTTTTATCAGGAGGTTGG
The DNA here is from genome assembly GCA_018812505.1 of Nanobdellota archaeon. Classification (GTDB taxonomy): domain Archaea; phylum Nanobdellota; class Nanobdellia; order Woesearchaeales. The sequence continues at coordinate 3,583 of JAHJDK010000096.1, forward strand.
TTTTGAAGGTTGGAATAATGATTGTTTGGTTAATGTATGGTATAAAGCTCTCTGATTCTCATAATGGTTTTAGAGTTTTTTCTAGGTGTGCTGCTCAGAAGATTAGGATTACTTCTGATCGCATGGAGCATGCATCTCAGATTGTTGAAGATATTCATAAGAAGAATATTTCTTTCAGAGAAGTTCCTGTTACTATAACTTATACTAATTATTCCCTGCAAAAAGGTCAGAGCAGTCTAAATAGTATAAAGATTGGTTTGAGAATGATTCTTCGTAAGTTGATTAATTAGAATAGTTTCTTTAGAAATATTAGTATTGATGGGTTTGTCATAATTGCTTTGGTTACAAGTTTTATTGGTTCATCTCTGCTTTCTGTTGCTAATATTTTCTTTGTTGATTCTTTATTTGTTATTTCTATGAGTTTGTTCCAGTCTTCTTTTTTGAATTTATTGATTGTTTTTCTGATGTAGTAATGTGTCCATAATTGTTTTCCTATTCTTTTTCTCCATAGTTTTTCGTATTCTTTGTTTTGGTTTATTGCTTTTGCTAGTTCTTCTGCAGCCATCAGTCCTGGTATTAGTCCTCCTCCTGTCGTGTTTTTGTTTTGTGCTGCTGCGTCACCTACTAAATAAACATTTTTGTTTGTTGTTTTATTTTTTGGATTGTGTATTGGTATTAGTCCACTTTGCCATTTTATAATTTCTCCATTGTATTTTTTCAAGAATTCTTTGAATGTTTTGATTGTGTTTGTTCTTCCTGCTACTCCCACTCTTAGGTATTCTTCTGATTCTGGTACTGCCCAGGCATATACCCCTATGTGTGGGTAGAAGTCTACTGTGTTGTCGTTTTTTTTCTTTATTATTGCTTGTACTCCTTGCAAGTATTCTCTCACACCTAAATTATGTGTTTTCGATACTTTGCTTACAGGTCCGTCAGCACCTATTAGTTTATCAAAAATAAGTTTTTTTGTTCTTTTGTTGTTCAAATCTTTTATATTGTTTTTTTCAGTGTATCTATGGTTATAGATTATCTTTGCTCCGTTTTCTTCTGCTTTATCTTTGAAGTGCTGGTCGAATTTATCTCTTTTAATTACAATATTTGGTTTTTTGAAGTTTATAGTTATAAATTTGTTGTTTGGTGCGAATATTCTTGTTGAGTATATCTTGTTTGCAATGAATGTTTTTTTCAAAGGTGTTATTTCATTTATTGTGTTGCTTAGTATTCCTGTGCATCTTACTGGTTTACCTACTTCTTTGTCTTCTTCGTAGATTGTTACGTCATGATTTTTTGATAATAGTGCTGCAGAGTAACATCCTATTGGTCCTCCACCTATTATTTTTATGTTCATTTCTTCTTGTTATCGCTTTGTTTTTTTAAATATTCTTCTGATTTAAAACTAAAAAATTAATTTTTACTAACAAGTACTCTTTATTTGTTTTCATTAAAGAATGGTTAAAAAATAAACATATTTATAAATGAAAAAGTTTTACCTTATTAATCGAGGGGGATGCTGATTAGAAAAATCTATCAGATTTTATCGTAAGGGGGTACTAAAATGAATAATAACAAATCTTTAATCTATCTTTTAATGGTTTATCTGGGAATAAACGCAGTTGATTCTGTAATTTCTGATGCAAAAGAAAAACAAGATATTGGAAATTCAAGAGATAAACCTCTTTCTCAAACTATTAATGAGAATTTAAATTATTATAAAAATAGGGCTTGGCTTACAGTTGAAAAAGAAGGTCCACAAGCACTTTCAAACATTTGGAATGTTGCTGAGATGCTTACACAATCAGAATATTCTAGGTTTCCAATAAATGAATTTGAAAAAGGGGAATTTGGAACTGATTACACAAAAGTAAATGATGTTGCTAAATTAATAATCAATGATATTGACAGATTAGGCGTTATTAGAAATGGTAAACAAATAGCTTTAAGATACGAAACAAGAATTGTCAAGAGAGAAATTAATGGAAAAGTAATGGACTTTGTAGATTATAAATGGTTTGATGAGAATACTGGGCATAAATTTATCTTTAAACCTGGTGATCAAATACCTATTCCAGACATGTTCTTTACAGCGAATGATTCTCCTGTTTCCTTTGGTTTGGGTTATGCTAATCAGCATAATATTGCAGAAAAACCTATTAATGGTGTTCGCATAAACGCGAGTTATGATTTTGACAGATTTGTTGTTAAAGTAGCATCTTCAGTTATGTTTGCCAAACTTTTATCAAATGAAGAAGTTCCATCATCACATGGAGTTTTTTCTGGAACAAGAGTTGATCAGTTTGATTATTTAAAAGGTCTTGGTTTGGATGTTAGTGTTTTGTGGAATGTTTATAACAAATTAAGTGTAGGCGGATTTGTAGGTGGAATGAAGAATTCCTATAAATGTTCTAACACCACAACAGAACAGAAGACTGAGTTTGGACAAGTGACTGCTGAGATGAATTTTTCAGACTCTGAAATATTTGATACTGCTGCTTTAATATTAGGATTTGCAGCAAGATATAATGTTACTCCAAGATTGAGTCTGGATGTGTCTGTGGGTTATTCTCTTGAACAAAAACCAAGTGTTGAAATTCCCAATTGGAAACAAGGTTCTACAATGTTTTCTTTAGATATGAATGTTGATCCTGATTTCAGAGGTACATATGAGTCTATAAAGAGAACATTAGGTGATAGAAGATGAAAAAATATCTTCTAATTTTATTTTTATTTATTATGTTCTTTATAGTTCCTTCAACAGAAGCTGCTTTAACAGCAGGTTTTTGGTTGGATAATCAAGGACAGTATCTTCAGAACAAAACAATTATTTTGTTAGATGGAGAATCTGCTAGTATGAATTGGTCTGTTTTTAGTATGAATGCACCAACAACTTATGATGTTAGTTTATTAAATGATCAAGGAGTTCTTTTATTGAGCTTTAAATCAGGAGTTGACCAAGGGGACAACTTTGGAGTTACTTATTTAGAGCAAACAGAAACTATTGATAAGTCAGATTATGTAAATCCGGGTATTTACAGAATTAGAACATTTGCTTCGGATAAATACTCTTCTTATTGGGAGGATTTAAATTTAGTTGTACTTTCAACTACACCTGTTGTTTCTGATATTCCTAATCAAATAAAGGATTATGGTGAAGCATTTGATGTTTTTGACTTAGATAATTACGTTACTGATATTGATAATTCAAATAATGAATTGTCATGGACTTTTTCAGGTAATAATAACTTTAATGTAAATATAGATTCAAATAATTTAGTTACTTTAAATCCTGCAAATAATTGGTGGGGTAGTGAAACAATAACTTTTACAGTTACTGATCCTGATGGTAATTTAGCTTTTGACTCTATGACTGCTACTGTCAGACAGCCTACAAATCCCCCTACTGTTATAATAACTGAACCAAGAGATGGTGACAAGTTTGCGACAGATAAAGATATACAGTTTATAGCTATCGGAACTGATCCTGATGGTCAAGCCTTGACTTATGAGTGGAATTTTGGAGATGGTTCAACTGCTAATGAAAACTTGACTTATCATTCCTATAATCAGTCAGGTTCGTATCAGGTAAGTGTTGAAGTTAGTGATCAAATATTCACTAGATCAGATTCTATTAGTATAGAAGTTTATAATCGTACTTTCAATATCTCTAATTTAAATTCTTATCAAGACAATCAGTTTTCTATTGTTAATTCAAATTTTTATAGAGGAACATCTCTGTATGTCGGATTTAATGTTTATTCTCTTTTGAATAGCTCTAGAGCTATTAATCAGATAAACACTGTTAGAATGTACAATGCTTACACAGGACTAGGAGATGTGGATTTACTGCCTTATAATGGAACTGTTAACGGAATTCAGGTTGTTGACGGTCAATCAACAAATCCTGATGGAAAATATTACTATTTTTTACCGACAATTCCTTTAGATGATTACTTACTAGGAGATTCTTTTGTTTTCGTGTTTACATTCAAAGATAAGGGTGCAGATCATACTTACTTGTTAGTTAAGGTGCTAAATAACGAGCTTGTTTTGAGTGACATTCCTGATTTAACTTTGAGAGCAGGGCAGGTTTATTCTTTGGATTTGAATGATTATGTTTTTGATGTTGAAACATCTGATAGGGATATTGTTTGGAGTTTTCAAGGAAACTCAGCTATTCAAGTTGATATAAATTCATCAAACATAGCAACTTTTACTACTCCAAGTAATGCAGTTACAGAAACCATAACTTTTACAGCTGATGATACAGATGGAAGTGCATCTTCAGATAATGTTAATGTTCAAGTGATTGTTAATAACGAGCTTGTTTTGAGTGACATTCCTGATTTAATTTTGAGAGCTGGACAGGTTTATTCTTTGGATTTGAATGATTATGTTTTTGATGTTGAAACATCTGATAGGGATATTGTTTGGAGTTTTCAAGGAAACTCAGCTATTCAAGTTAATATAAATTCATCAAACATAGCAACTTTTACTGCTCCAGCTCAAGCAGTCAGAGAAGTAGTGGTTTTCACAGCTGATGATACAGATGGAAGTACTTCCTCAGATAATGTTAATGTTCAAGTGACTGTTAACCAACCGCCAAAATGGATTAATAATATATCTCGTGCTAGTTTGCAGGAAGATTTTGGAATGGTTATTCATGTTAATGATTTATCAAATTTAGTATCTGATCCTGATAATGACACAATAACTTTTAGTGTTGTTCAAGAATCTAATTCTGAAGTTGATTGTGAAGTATCAGGGGATAATCTTCTGCTTCACTCAGTTACTGACTGGAATGGTGAAACTAGTTGTGTTATCAGAGCGAATGATGGTAAATGGGTTGAGGACGTGCGGTTCTCTATAATCGTTAATCCTGTTAATGATGCTCCTGTAATGCAAAATATACTTAACCAAAGAGCAACTGAGGGACGATTATTTAGTTATCAAGTAACTTGTCTGGATGTTGATGGTGATGTGCTTACGTATAGTGATGACACTGCTCTTTTTGATATTTCACAGACTGGTGCAATAGCTTTTACACCTGTTCTTGCAGATCAAGGAGTTTATTCGATAACTGTTACTTGTGATGATGGTGTGCTCTTTTCCAGTGATACATTTACACTTAGTGTAGATTCTGTATCTAGAGCTCCTCAGGTAAAAAGTGAAGAATTGGTGGCTTATATTGGTAGAACATTCACTTACAAGGTAAATGCAACTGATTTAAACAATGACTTATTAACTTTTTTTGATGATTCAAATTTGTTTGATATAGATGTTAACACAGGAGTTATTGTTTTTAATCCTAATGCAGAGCATCTTGGAAGGCATAAGTTTATTGTAACTGTTTCAGATGGAGTTTTTGATGTTGAAACAGAATTTCCTTTACTTGTTTTATTTTATAGTCCTTCTCATTGTTCTGATGGGTTAGACAATGATAATGATGGATTAATAGATTATCCTGCTGATCCTGGTTGTGAAAGTCCTGATGATAATAATGAATTTTCAATAATAAACAATGTTGAATCAGGCGTTAAAATAGTTAAGATTAGAAGTTTTGGTTATGATTACAACACTGTTTTAGCAGGAGATTATTTGATGTTGTCTGTAACTTTGGAAAATGTTATTGATGAGGATATTGAAATGCTTACTATTGGAGCAATACTTCCTGAAATAGGTATTAAGGAGCGTTTAGCGGTTGTTGATATTGATGCTGGTGATCGAAAAACAGTAAAAGCTTATTTGCATATACCTGCTGATATAACTTCAGGAGATTATTATTTAGGTGTTTATGCATCAACTGATGATTTAAAAAGAACAAAATATGTTCCTCTAAGAGTTATTTAAACAATTAACTTAAAAATAAAAACAAAACGTTTTCACTTTATAATGAATAAATATCGAAACCTTTATATATTAGCTTTAATTTTATATTCAAACAGGAAGTTCGACGTGAATTCCTTTTTAAAAAAAACCAATTGAGGGGGTATGAAAAATGAAGATTGCTAAAATTTTGGTTCTATTGGCAATAGTATTGCTAGCAACGAATTTTGTTAGCGCACAAAATTTGGATATCTTGTACGTCAAGATAAACGGAGAGACTTTTGATGTGGCAGATGGAAACCACACAAACAACCTAAAGGTTGAAAGAGGCGATGAACTTGAAGTGAGAATTAGAGTTCAAGCAGTAGTAGATGTGGATGATGTACAATTACACGCTTTAATAGCTGGTAGCAGATATGAAGAAGATTTTGATGATTTATATGAAACAACAGACAGCTTTGATATGAGTGTAGGAGATGTTGATAACATAGATTTGGATTTAAAAATACCAGTTACTATGGATCAAGGTTACTACAGATTAAGACTTTGGGTTACAGACAGAGATGGTAATGCATATGATCAAGATTATCAATTACACATAATTGGAGTTGGAGAAGAGGATGCAGTTGTCATTAAAGATTATTCATTCAGTCCATCATCAACAATAAATGCAGGAAGAGCATTTACCGCAACAGTTAGAGTGCAAAACATAGGAAATGATGATTTGGATGATATAAAAGTAACTGTTTCAATACCTGAGTTGAATGTTAAAGATTCAGAATATTTGGATGAATTAGAAGCAGACGAAAAAGAAACCTTAGAAGAATTCTTGTTAAGAATCCCAGACTGTGCAAAACCAGGAAGCTATGATGTTGAAATTGAAGTTGAATTTGATGAATATGAATCAACAACTGAAACAACTCAAATAACAGTACTTCCAGGAGATTTATGTGTTGCAGCAGGAGAAGGAAGAACTGTAGTAACAGTTCCAGAGCAACAAGAGTTTGAAGCAGGTTCAGAAATTGCATATCCAATAATGATTGCAAATCAAGGAACATCTGCAAAAACTTATACTGTGGCAGTTTCAGGAGTTGAAGCATGGGGAACAAGCAGATTATCACCATCATCAGTAGTTGTTGTTCCAGGTGGAACCACAAAAACAATTTACTTGTATGTAAAAGCAGATGAAGGTGTTGCAGGACAAAAAGTGTTTATAGCAACAGTAGAATCTGAAGAAGACTCAGAAGCATTCCCATTAACCGCAAATGTTATTTCATCAGAAAACAGCGCAGGCGGTTTGAAAAAAGGATTAGAAGTAGCATTAGTGGTGCTTGTAATAATCTTAATAATAGTGGGACTAATAATTGGCTTCAACAAGCTAAGAGGTAGTGAGGACGAGGGAACTCAAACTTACTATTAATTTTTTTATTTTTTCAATCTTTAACTTTTAAGATGCACAATGAACATGAAATTCAAACTAGTAGTTTTTCTGATAATAGGATTATTTGTTGTTAATATTGCTAGTGCAAGCTTCGGTGTTTATTCAGAGAAAAATCTTCTAAAAATTTGTAGATGTTCAGAACTAGAAGATACTATCAAAATAAAAAATACAGGATCTCAAAACACTATTTATACTTTAACATCAAACTTTGATTTTGTAAAGATAACTCCTTCTGAGTTTGAATTGTCATCAAAAGCAATTCAGGATATAGATTTGTTAATAACTGCTCCTTGTGAATCATTAAAAAAAGAGTTGAAAATAAGAGTGAGAAGTGATAAAGGTGATGATGAAACAATAACAAAGGAGTTACTAATAGGTCAATGTGTTAATTTAGGAACAAAGTTATCAGTTGATGAAGAAGAGATAAATCCTTGTGAATCAGTTAATTATCAAGTATGGATAAAAAACACAGGGTCATTTATTGAATCATACTCTTTAAATTCTAATTTTGAAAAATATGTGAATTTCTCAAATAAAGAGGTTGAAATAACGCCTGGAAAAACAGCGATTATTAATGCAACTGTTAAACTTGATTGCAGCTTTTATGGAGAAACACCTATTAATTTTTTGGTGACTGCACAAAAAAACCAAATAGTATCAACATTAACTCATAATCTCATGATAAATCAATACTATGCTTACACTTTAGATGCGAAGGATAATTACAAGTTTTGTGAAGAAGAAAAAGATTCCATTAAAGTTAGTTTAGAAAATGATGTTCAAACACCAAATACTTATCACTTAGAACTTGAAGGTGAACCAGCCTTAATGAAATTAAGCGCTGATAATGTTAGTTTACAAGGTAAGGAAAAAGTTGATGTAAATATTGAATTTACAGAAATGAAAAAAGGTTTTTATCAGTTTAAATTAAAATCTTGGACTGAATATGGAGACTTATTGCAGGAAAAAAATGTTTCTGTAAACATTTCAGATTGTTATGATATAAGTATAGACTTCTTGGATGAAGAAAGAGAGTTTTGTGCAGAAAAAAAAACTTTTACATTAAAACTCAAGAATAATGGTGAAGAAAGAGAAAAAATAGAGCTATCTGTAATCCCTGATTTTTTATATTATAAGCAAACATCTGTTTATCTAAATTCTGGAGAAGAAGCAAATGTGTCACTTTTTTTTAATCCTGAAGATAAGGATGCAACATATGTTGTAAAAGTTCGAGCAACTCTATCAAATAATCTTAGCGCTGAAGATGAAACTTCTTTTAAAGTATTGTCTCAGGGAACCTGTCATTATGTTCATATACAGAAAAAAAAGTATTCTATGAGAAGAGATAGTGAAAATAGCTTCACAGTTAAGTTAACAAACAAGGGAAAAACAGAAGAAGAATATTCATTGAAGATTAGTCCTAGGTTCTGGATAACTTTGAATCAATCAGATATTACATTAAAACCAGGTGAGACTAAAAAGATAACTGTTATTTCAGAACACACAAAAGATACCTTGCTAGGATCATATCCTTTGAATTTAACAGTAAAACTTGGAAATGTAGAGTATACTAATGGTTTGACAGTAAAACTGAAAGATAAGTCTGTTTTTGTTAAAGCTTATAATTACTGCAAAAATAATCCTTGTCATGCAGCCACAATAATATTGTTATTCGGGTTAGTGATATTATTATTATTTGTAATAGTTTTAAATAAATCTCCAGGAAGATTAATAATGAGTTCATTCTATATTTCAATAGTGATTATGATATTGTTATTGGTTGTTTCAGGTATAATTATATATTTGTACAAAGGTGTGCCTGTGTTGCAGGAGCCAATTGATTATTCTCAGGTAAGCTCTACACATTTTATATGGGCTCAAGACAATGTTTACTCAGTAAAAACTTCGGAGTTTGTTTCAGACCCTGACGCAGAAGATGATTTACAACTAAATTTGTCAGAAGAACTAGAGCACATATCATTCTCAATTGAAGAAGATAGCATGGTATTTTTACCGGAAGAAGGATGGTATGGTATAGAAAACACTTTTATAATTGCAAAAGACAGCAAAGGAGCTTTTGCACAGAGTCCACAAATAACACTAGAAGTTGTGAAAAGAGAAAGTTTCACTAATATGCAAATTTATAATAAATTTTGCTGGCATATCAATTGGGCTTTGCTGCTGCTTGACTTTATCATGCTAACAATATTAGCATTTAAAAAAGTCAGGAGAAAACCTGTGCTGCTAAAAGCTAATAAATCTTCAAAAGATAAAAAAAGAAGATAAAAATTTAAAAACAAACGTTTTTTCTATAACAAATCTAATGGGGGCGTAGTATAAACCATTTGTTCATAAAGAACTAAGCGGGTACAGCCTGGCTAGAATGGTCGGCTCCAGTACTGGAGCGATGAGGCAATACGCCAATGATTAATGGTGCCCATTCGTGGAGATACCGTCAGATGAGGGTTCGAATCCCTCCGTCCCCACTTACGTTTTTCGCCGTAACCACGGAAGTACGGCGCAAGACCGTACTGTTTTTGACGCGAAGCGTCTCGACCAAAGGGAGGTTATGTTGTCAACGCATATTTGCGTTGGTTCTTGTATCCCTCCGTCCCCAGTTTATTCTAATGGATTTGACGACGATAAAAATTCTCTTTATAACGATAATTCCCAAAAACATACGCATGTTTTCTTTGGAAATGGAGAGGAGTTCTTTAAATGGATTGATACAAATTTAAGTAAACATCTTGCAAATATAATGTATTTGTCAAGGAATTATGAGATATTTGTATTCAACACGCTTACTTTAGCACTGGTCACACTGGTCATAGGCGCAACAGCTTTATAAATATGGTTTACTAAGTTAGTATTATGAACTTGTTTTATCTTCGGATAGCAATGTCCAAGCCTGATTATGAAGAAATCGCGAGAATTTTCTCTATTGAGCATTATAAAAGTCACGAAGACGGTGAAGATGAATTCTCAAAAGAATCATTTTATTTCTATAAATTTGGCAATAAAAAGGATAAATTTGTTGAAAAACTAGTTGAACTATACAATTTAAGATTCAAAGATGATTCATTTAAGTTTGATTTCGTAAGTTTATATCCAACAAGAAAAAAAGATGGTTTAAATGATAATATGGTATCTTTAGTTAAGGATTTTTGTGAAAAAACTGAATTAGAATACAAGCAAATCATTAAACGAAATAGAACTATTAAACCTAGTCATGAACTAAAAACATTTTCAGAAAGAATTGAAAACTTGAAAGACTCTCTTGATATAATTGAAGATATTAAAGATAAAAATATTTTACTCATAGACAATAATGCAATTACAGGTATATCATTAGTTGATGCCACAAACTTTTTATTAATTAATGGCGCAAAAGAAGTTGTTTGTATGACTTTAGGTATTGGTTATAAAGGACGAGAATCAGACTGGGATGATTTAAACCATACACTTAAATACTCAAAAATAAAGAATATATGTAAAACTCCTTTTGTGCCAAAAGAAAAGAGGGAAGAATGGAAAAAGACACAATAAAGAAATTATTGGCTCTTAAATCATTAAAAGGCTATGGCAATGCCAAACTTTATGAAGTATTAGCTAGTAAAAATAATCTTGAAGAGTTCTTTCAGAAAGCAATACAAACAAATCAAATTACTGATAATGATTTGATGAAAGCAGAGAAAATTATTGAGTATTGCAAAAAGAATAGTGTTAAGATGATTTCTATTTATGATTCTATATATCCATCAACTTTGAAAAAAACCAGTTCTCCCCCAATGGTATTATTTGCACGAGGAAATCTTGAATTACTATCAAAACCAAAAATAGCTATTGTTGGAACAAGAAAATCTTCTAAAGAAACATTAGACTGGGTTTATCAGAAATCTAAAGAATTAAGCAATGAAGGATTTGTAATTGTTAGTGGAGGCGCACTAGGAGTGGATATTTACGCTCACAAAGGAGCTTTAGACGCTAATGGAAACACTATTTGTGTTCTTGGTTGTGGATTTGAGAATATTTATCCAAAAGAGAATAGAGTATTGATAGAATCAATTGGAGAAAAGGGATTGTTATTAAGTGAATACTCATTAGGACGAGAAGTAAATAGAATAGGACTAATTGAACGTAACAAAATCACTTCTGGAATTAGCGATGGAGTAATCATAGCTTCAACTGATATTGTTGGAGGTTCTATGAATCAATATAAAATATCAAAAAGTCAAAAGAAAACTATTATTTGCCCAAGTCCAAGTCTTAACTTAGAACCAAATATTGGAATTAAGAAGATAATTAAAGACGGAAAAGTAAATGTTATTACTTCAACAAAAGATATTCTTAATAGTTTAAAACCGAAAAATTTGACTTTAGCAGTATTTTAGCCATAACATAACTTTCTATCTTTTAGAATAACAGACTTTGAAGAAACATACCACTATATCCAAATGTTTGCTATACCACTCATATACCCTAAACTATCAAATATGTTTAGTTTTGTGCTTTAATCTCATTTGTATGCAAAAATTTATATTCTTATAATCAATATAGTTAATTATGAATCCTAAGAGTTTTAAATGGGAGGTTATTGCGAAAGATTTTAACTCTTCATGTATTAGGAATTATTGTTTTACATTAGGTTTTATCAGGCAAAAACAGGAATTTGGAATAACTCAGGTTGGGTTGGCAACTATTTCAAATAAGAATGTTTTGGATTATCCTGCAGACCTTGAGACTTGGAAAAAAGCACATCAAGACCTTCTACGAAAGATGAACAAAGATTTTTATTTTATAGACAAGCTAATAGATAAGACTGTCAGACTTGGTAAAGCCTTCAATAAATGGTCTGAAAAAAACATCTTCAAAAATAATCTTTCAAAATTAAGTGACAAAGAAATTGTTAGTTTGTTCAGAAAGTTTACTGATAAACAAGCTAAGATGTACACTTATGGGACTATTCTTCCGTTGCTTGATTTTATTGAGTTTTCATTTGTTGAGAGTAATTTGAAGAAGTTCTTGAGAAAAAAAGTTGATGAACAAGACTTCAACAAATATTATGAAGTGTTTACACAGCCTATAAAAAATTCTTTTGCTCAAGATCAAGAAGAATGCCTTCTAAGACTAATGGCTCAGTTCTATAGTAATAAATGGATTAACAATATTAAAAATAAAAAATTATCAGAATTAAAGATTATTCATCCTGACTTTTATAAAAAGCTCAAGTCTCATGCTGAAAAATATGCTTGGGTTTACTATGTATATATGGGTCCTGCATACGACGAAAATAACTTCTTGGATTTTATAAAAGATTATTTGAACAAAAAAGTTAATCCTTCTGAAGAACTCGAAAAAATTGTGCGTAAAAAAGAAAACTTTAAGATGCTAAAACAGGAGTATCTTGAAAAATTGCGGCCTGATGATTTTAACAGAGTAATATTAAACTTAGCTGGAAAAATTGTTTGGGCTAAACCTGCAAGAAAAGACTTTCAAAGTAAATCTTATTATTATTTAGAGTCATTACTTAGAGAGATATGCAAGCGTTTAGATATAACTTTGATGCAATGTTGGTCTTTCACTCCAGAACTACTTGAAGAAACCTTTAAGAAAGGTTGTGTGGATAAAGAGCTGCTTAATTCAATATATAAGTTTCATATAATTATACCTGCAGATGATGATACTGTTTTGCTGCTTGTCGGAGAGGAAGCCAAGAGATTTCAAAAGAAAAATATTCATTATAAAGATGACCTTAATCTAGATATAAGTGAGGTTAAAGGTTCCTGTGCTCAGCCAGGAAAAGCAAAAGGTTTTGTCAAAATAATCAATCAGCCTTCAGATATGAATAAGATGAATGAAGGAGATATTCTTGTTTCGATTGCAACAACTCCTAGTATAGTTCTTGCAATGAAAAAAGCAGCTGCAATAGTGACTGATGAGGGAGGCATAACCTCTCATGCATCAATTGTCAGCAGGGAACTAGGAATAACTTGTGTTGTCGGAACGAAGATAGCAACAAAAGTTTTTAAGGATGGAGATCTTGTGGAAGTGGATGCTGATAATGGTGTTGTAAAGAGAATAAATGTTTGAATCTTATTTAAGCTCTGTATATCAAGAACATGAATGAACCTGCAGCTCCAATCAGAAACGCTATGAAATAATTTGTATTTATAATTATAAAGCTTAAGATAAAATAGGTGGCTGCATGAGCCATGTTTATGCAAAACTCTCTTATGGTTATGTACTCAACAATCTTTGATTTTCTGGCCTTATCATAGCATATTTTATTAAAAGAGATGTTTTGGGTAGTTCTTGAAAGACCAGACATAGAGTCTATAATAATAACTTGAAAACCAGTTTTGACAACTGTCTTAATAATCCATATAATTCCGTTTATTACTGCTCCTAAATCATTCAATAAGTTTGGTCTTTTATCAATATTACTTGCTATTAAGTAGGTCATCATAATTGAGAATAACAATGACAAAGAACTAACAGTTCCCAGAGCAGTGAATCCCTGATTAAGTATCATGAAAAAGATGAAAATAGGCCAGATTACTTGGTAAATTGATGATTCAATTCCAAATCCGACATGACCGATTATATCTTTTAGTTTAAAGATGCGATTAGACTTATTGAATGATATTTTAAAAGGTTCACTTTTATCTTCAGTCATTAGTAATGGGATGAATGATAAAACTAATATTACACAAACAAGCATGAACACAATGTTAAAATTAAACGATGTCAGTAACAACCCGCCAATTATAGGTCCTATAGCAGTGGATATTCCTATGAGTATTTTTATTATTCCCAGTTCTTTTCCAGTCTTTTTTTTGTCAGCGGATTCTGCAAAGTGCACATGGTGTCCTGTCCAAAAAAAAGCATCACTTATACCTCCAAAGATAGGTATTACAAGAAGAGGAATCCCTATTGATAAGACAAAATTAATAGAATATAATAGAAAATAGTATATTATTAGGAATGGCACACTTAAAAGAATCAAGTGCTTATGACCTATCTTTGAGGATATCTTTGCTCCTAAAAAACTCATAGTTCCGTGCGTTAATGATAAAACTGTGAAAAACCACAGTACTATTTTCAGGCTAAAACCAAGTTTGAGAAGGTATATGGGCACGAATATGTTAATTAGCGCAATTGCGAACGTTCTGAGAGAAATACTTAC
>JAHJDK010000097.1 GCA_018812505.1 Nanobdellota archaeon
CCTTCAAGTGTAATCTGGTCAGATGATAAAGAATTGAAAAAGCAGACAGAAATTATTATTTTAAATACTGCAGAGATGATTTCATATTTAGAAACAAAAGATTTATATATGTGATTACACATAATTATTTGTAAGTGATTATTATGAGCAACATAACATTAGCCATTCCTGAAGAAACCTACAATGAGATGAAACAATTCTCAGAAGTACGATGGAGCGAAGTAGCCAGAAAAGCAATCATTCACAAACTAGAACTTTTGAGAATAACTGAAAAACTAGCTGAAAAAAGCGAATTGACAAAGAAAGACATTGAAGAATTCAGCAAGAAAATAAAAAAAGAAGCAAATAAGAAATTTCTTTAAAGAAAACAAAAAATACTCACACTAATTCTTCCATAAAACGTTTAATATCTATTTCTAATTTCTGCTTAACCAAAGGAGTCTTTTTAAGAATAGGATGTTCATCCTCAAACAAAGGTCTTTCCTCCTTGTAAAAGACGCCTATAGGAATCTTTTCATAGCCCTCTAATGCTTTTTTGAAAGCTTTTTCTATATTATCTGCTTTGTAACCTTCTGCTTGTAAGTCATAAACTCTTTCTTTAAACCACTGATTGGTGTTGTGTTTGTTCCAAGTCACACAAGACTGGAATATGTTTACAAAAGAGAATCCCTTAAATGATATTGCATCTGCAAAAATGTTGGTCATATGTTTTAAATCACCTGCAAAAGTTCTTGCTATGTAAGGAGTTTTTTGCGCAACTGCTAATGCTATAGGATTTATAGGATCAAAAGCATTTCCCCTAGGAGAAGAAGTTGACCTATCACCTGTCATGCTAGTTGGTGAAGTCTGACCTTTTGTCAAACCATATATTTGATTGTCATGAACCAACAGAGTTATGTTAATATTCTTTCTTAAGGCATGAATAAAATGATTCATTCCTTCTCCAAAAACATCTCCATCACCACCTATCACTATCACGTGTAATTTTTTATTGGCTAATTTAATACCTGTTCCCACAGGTAATCCTCTGCCATGAACTCCATGATATCCAAAAACATTTATCCATTGAGGTAATTTTGATGAGCAGCCTATACCAGATACAACAACAACATCTTTTGGGTTTAATTTTAGTTGTACAACCGCCTTTTTTAAAGCATTAAGTATTAAGAAGTTTCCACATCCTGGACACCAATCAGGCACATAAGTTCCTGTTGATAAATCTTTCATTTCAACCATGATAAGCCCTCTTTAAATCATCATATACTTCACTTGGGAAAAATGTTCTTCCATTATATTTTAAAACTTTCTTCTCGATTTTGAAACCTGTGAACTCTCTTATAACACCTGCTAGTTGGGCAGTTTTATTACCTTCAACATCAACAACCATCTTGCATTTTGAAAGGAATTCTGAAACCCAATCTGCATGAAAGGGAAACATGTATGTAAAGTGCAAAAAGTTAGCGGTTATGCCATCTTTCTTTAAATATTCCATCGCTTCTAAAACAACTCCTTTTGTTGATCCCCAACCTACAATAGTCATATCAGCATTTTCAGGACCGTAAAGTTTTGGAAGTGGAATGTCTTTTAATGCAGTATCAAGTTTTCTGAATCTTTTGTCTTCCATAGAAACCCTGTTATCCTGCTCTTCATGGATTTCTCCATGCTCATTATGCTCATCACTGCTTGATCTAAAAATAGCGTTTTGTCCTGGTATTGCTCTTGGAGAAACACCTGAATCAGTTATTAAAAACCTTTTATAGTCATACAAATTGTTAGCTTCTTCATCAGTTAGCAAACAACCACGATCTATCTTCATATATTTAGTGTCAAACTCAGGTATAGACCTGATTGAAACTGCTAAGCATTTATCTGAAACCACGAACACTGGTAGTTGATACTTATCTGCTAAGTTAAAAGCGTTAAATGTTTCGTAGAAGCATTCTTGTACATCTCCAGGAGTTATAACTATTCTTGGAAAATCTCCATGACCTATATTCATCACAAATTTTAAATCTGCTTGACCTGTTCTTGTTGGTAAACCTGTTGCAGGTCCTGGTCTCTGAACATTCACAATTACTAGTGGAATCTCACTCATACCTACCAAGCTAGCTGTTTCTGCCATTAATGCTAATCCGCCGCCACTTGTAGAAGTCATTGCTCTAACACCTGCATATGATGCTCCTAAAGCCATGTTTATAGCTGCAATCTCATCATCTGCTTGTTTCATAACAACGCCTGCTTCTTCTTCTTTTGAAACAAAATAATTCATTACTGATGTGGCAGGAGTCATAGGGTAAGCGGATAAGAATTTACAGCCTGCTTTAATAGCTCCTAAAGCTATTGCTTGATTTCCTATTATCATCATCTTTTTCTTCTTTGTTCTTTTTTCTAGTTTGACATTAAAATCATTAGGATAATTATTTTTGATGTAGTCATAACCTTTCTTTGCAACTTCTATATTAATATCAATCATATTATTGGCTTTTTTCTTTTTTGAATAAGTGCCTTTTATTGATTCTGCTAATAATTCAAAGTCATAATTCAAGACTGCCATTGAAGCTCCTAGTGTAACTGAGTTATTCATGACAGGTATTGCATCAGTTGTTTCTTTGATTATTTGGGTGGTTGGAACCTTGTAGATTCTTACATCAGCTCTTACTTCACCATCATTAAGAGTTATTTTATCAGGATCAAATATTATTCCTCCACCGTGAGTTAAGAAGTTTTTATGTCTATCAATTGTTTCCTTATTAAGAGCGACTATCAAATTATACATTTGTATTGGACATCTAACTTCATCCTCTTCCACTCTAACTGCAAAAGCATTATGACCCCCTCTTATCAAAGAGGGATATTCTACATGCGTAAAAATATTCAATCCTCCAAGAACCATGGCTTTAGCAAAGTTTTGACCAGCAGTCATAATTCCATATCCTGCTTCTCCAGCTATCAACCAAGAAAGTCTGTTTACATCCATTTTCATAAAAAAGTTAATCAGTTCCATATATAAACTTGTTTTATCATTAACCAGTAATTATGATTTAAAAAAAGTTTTATAAAAAGCACAAGTTTAACAGTGTGAATGAGTAATAAAATAGTTTTTTTGCTAATAGCTTTCTTTTGAAACAATTTATTTAATATTTCCTGAGCATATTTCCAACGCGGATCGATTCTAACTGCGTTTCTAGTCACCAATAAATTTATTGGAAAAATATACATGGTTTACCTCCGTTCTAATGATTTTAATTTTAAACGCGCCATTTTTGTTCCTTTTTTAGCAACAAGTTTTTTTAAACCTTTTAACACAAACTTATTAGTTACTCCAACAATAAGAAAACGTTCCAATCCAGTTATTCCTATAATATCAATTTTTCTAAACTTTCTACGATACCGAATCAAATATATCCTAGCTTTTTTTATAGCCAATTTACGCAAGCGGTGAATTCTCAATTTATTTTTAGAAAGATCTATTAAAGCTTGAAAGTGTCCTTTTTCACAATACTCAGCAGGTATCTTTTTCAATCTTGCAAATAATCTTTTCCAAGTTTTTTTTAAAGAGTCATTATCACCCACATCTTTGGCTAAATTAGATAAAACTTCAAAGGAAGAAACATTTATCCCAGAAATAGTACAAAGATTTAAATTATCAAAAACTCTGGATAAAAGCTTAAATGCTAATGGATAATAGACTCCCTTGCCTTTTTCTTCTTTAAGTTCTAAA
>JAHJDK010000098.1 GCA_018812505.1 Nanobdellota archaeon
TATTAGTCATTAGCGAAACTCCCCCTTAAACTGTGATATATCATAAGTCAAGGCATAACTTCTATATAAAGATTACGATTGAAAATTACAAAAACGGAACTCCCCTTTATTCTGTAACTGTATGAGGCTTCGCCTTTGATGTACTAAAATTGTCCCCTTGCTGTATATTCTTAAAGGCTCTTACGAGCTGGATAGAACTGAACTCCCCCTGTCCTGCGGACATATAGTCTCGGCTTTGCCTCGAATTGATTGGAAATGGAAATTTTACTTTGCGGACGCAATTTTACCCCACTACGTAGGGTAAAAGTATTTAACAAAGATTAGTTTCAATCGAGAAAAAGGCTAATGACTGAATAGGGCAAAACCTTATTGATACTTTTGTTCAAATTTCTTAAAATATGAATGTAACATAAACCAATAAAAGACAACCAATAAGATATAAAATATCTGAACTGGTAAAGGACCAATTTTTGTTCCACCGGTTCCCACCTGATTTCCAGAAGGAAAAAGTGTTACTTGTATCAAAGATATAAGATTACTTAATAAATATATTCCTGCCGATATATGTAACCATAACTTGGCTTGAATTTTATTCTTAATAAAATATATCATAAATATTATTGTAGGAATAATCATAATAATTCCTAAAATTACCGCCAAAACATTATGACTGACATCTAGTTTATATGTTGAAAGAAACAAGTAATCGACAACTTTTGCTATTAAGTATAACATAAATATTGATAGGAAAAAAATTGTTGGTCCTTTTACTCTATCTTTTGAGGAGTCCATAATTATTTATATTTTATTTTCAAAACTATAAATATTTTACTATTTGGACGGTTTTGCCCTTTGATTTATTTGAATGAAGGAGCTTCACTCTTGATCTAAGCCTTTTTCTCAACTTTTCGGACGAAATCCACCAGAACTTCGTAACTGGCGGAGAAACTAACAGGAATTCCGATGTGTTAAATACAATAAAATTTGAGTTCCAGAAAAATAGGGGGTTCCAGTTCTTCGGACATTTAGCCTTTTGCTTTGCAAAAAAGGAAAAAGTTTAAGTTGAATGGTTTGCATGAGAAATCCTCCACTTTCAGGAATAAATCACATTTTCAAAAATACAAAATCTTTAAAAAGCTCTACAAATATTCTAATATTAGTAAAAAGAGAACACAACATGGCTTTCAAAACAATAACAAAAACTTATTCAATAAAAACAAACAGGAGATTACAGTTCATAACCATAACTGACAAAGTCGAAGAGACAATAAAAGAATCAGGAATAAAAACAGGATTAGTAGTTGTCCAAACACACCACACAACTTTTCGAATATGGGTTAATGAAGATGAAAAAAACCTAGTCGGACACAATGAGATAGATTATGAACACGACCTGATGAAAGTGCTGGACAAATTTGCACATCCAAACGAAGAATACAAACACAACGATGTCAAAGACACTAGAAATCCAGCAGGAAAAAGAGACACCCACTTATGCGAGCCAGATGAAGAAGGAATTTGCTATGAATGCAGAAATGGACACTCACACGCACAGGCAATGATTCTGCCACACTCTATAACCATGATAATAGAAAATGGAAAACTATTGAAAGGACACTGGCAAGAAATAATGGTTTGTGAACTAGACCACGACCGAACAAGAAAATACTCAATTTTAGTCCAAGGAAACAACAAATAATTCTACAAAAACAAACTAAAACCATAAGCCAACAAAGTATACTTAATCACTAAACCAGAAACACTGAAAAGAAAAAACCTCTTAAAATCATACCTAAGCATTCCAGCAATCAAAGACAAAATAGGAGATGACAAAGGAAAAAGATTGAATACAAGAATAGCAATAGCACCATACTTCTTTATGACACGCTCATACTTACGATAACGCCAAGAACCAATAAGATTATGAATAACCTTTTCACTCACCAAAAAACCAAGACTATAATCAATAATCTGAGCAACAACAGCAGTCACCAAAGCAAGAAAAATAAGAATAATAGCAAGATAACCCTCAGACAAGTAATAAGGCACCAAAATCTCCACAGGTAACACCAAGAAAAACAAGTAGCCAGAAAAATGAATAACTGAAAAAGAAGTCAAAGTAGGCTGTTTCTGATTAATGATATCCCTGCCTATAGTGACAGATAAAACACCAACAACCAACAAAAAAGTCACAGCCCAAACAGCAACTGTTTTTAAATCCATAAATAACACTATAGTGAAGCTTATTTATAAATTTATTAGTAAAATTTTTAAGTAAGAACAAAAATAAAAGAAGAATATGGACACTTTTGCACATGCTATATGGGCATACATAATATTCCAAAGGACAGAATCAGTGATATTAGCGATGCTGTTCTGCACCTTGCCAGACATAATGTCATGGGGATTATGGATTCTATGGCCATACAAAAACGGAGTCAAGTGGAAAAACAGAGACACATATAAATTGCCTAAATGGCTTCATTTCCTATATGGAATAACACACAGCATATTCACAGTAGCAGCAGTCTTCGCAGCAGTATTCTTAATAACAAAAAAAATACCAGTTTATCTATGGGCATGGCCGATGCACATACTAATGGACATACCAGTACACAGCAGAGAATGGTTTCCAACACCATTTCTATGGCCAATCTCAAACTGGAGATTCCCGGGCATTAGCTGGGGCAACAAGTGGTTCATGATAACCAACTACACAGCAATAATAATAGTTTCAGCAATGATGTTTTTGTAAAAAAACAATCTAAAACAACAATTCTAAAAATACAAGCATTTAAAAGCGAACTCCTAACTACAAGCTAAATTGACAAAAACAGAAAGTAACACTAGAAGGAGAGAACTGATTCTATAAGAAAGTATTGAACAGCAACAATATATGAGCAGCGATGTAGAAAGATTGTTATCTAAAGCAAGAAGGTCTATTAGCAAGTACTGCGTAGAAGAATGCCAGGCATACTGCTGCAGGAAAGGAAGACTACTATTAACAATAAAAGAAGCAGAACTAATCACGAGTAAAAAAATAGGAATGGCTGAAACACAAGGAATGATTATAAAAAGCAAGTTAGGAGGATACAACTTATTGTTTGAAAATAACAACGACAACTGCCCAAAACTACAAAACAATAAATGTTTAATACACAACAGGAAAGACAGACCACAAACGTGCAAAGACTTTCCAATATACCTAAAAAATGATGTGATAATGTTTTCATCAAAATGCGCTGCAGTACAAGCAAACCAATTCTTTCCTTACATGAGAAAAATAATCAGCAAAGGATACTTGCAAACAAACGTCAATAACATATTCAAGAAGAAAAACAGTTAAACAATCATCTTGAAGCCTGAACCTTGTAAAACTCTTGAGTTTTCGGAGAGTCAAATAACTTGAACTCTAGCTCATCATTAACAGTTGGTATTAAACTCTTCGGCATTTCTGTACAAGTACAACGAACACTTCCAAGATACTTGTTTGTCTGAATCATTCCTAAAGGAGTAGGAATTATTTTATAACCAACTTCCTTAAGAACCTTCATGGTTTTCTTTGCTCTACAATCAACAACCATGTGATCACCTAGCTCTACAAAACCAACCGCTGCAAATCTTACTTCATTAAAAGGTAAAGCTACAACATCATAACTTGTTTCAGAAGCCACGTCATTAGCCATAGCCATTAGATTAGTAAGATTATAAGTAAATATCTTCTTGTGTCTATTCCCAATATTAAATAACCTATCAATATGTTCATCCGAATCATCATAAAAATCATTATTGAGAGTTGTATACATCTGAGCCAACTCTCTCGTCAGATTAAGATACAACGCTTTATCTGCATTAAGCAGTTTCTCAGTCCTAGGCCTGAAAGCAGGAATCATAGAATCACTTGCAACGATAAAATTATCACCTTTGAGAAATTTTCCGCCGCAATAAGCTTCATGTTCCAAACCATAATTATCAGATTCTAAAAGCTTATCAACATCTACAATATTATTATCAGAAAAGAAAAGAGTATCTCTGGGCCAGACAGATCTGTGCATATAAACATCAACTCCTCGTTCAGCAAGAACCATGGCTAAGGAGAATCTTTCATCAAAAACTTCTGCAAGTGGCGCACCTGCACCTATTAATAGCGCGGAATCAAAATCCTTGACTTGCGTTTTCTTTGCAGAAACAGAATTTAAATTTTGAAAAAAAGTAAACATTATTTTTGTTATTTAAAAGTAGTATATAAATCTTTCTCCTGAAATAATTGTCTGTAGCAAAGAAAGACAACAAA
>JAHJDK010000099.1 GCA_018812505.1 Nanobdellota archaeon
AGAATCTTTTTTTAGAGATTTGTGTTGTATGAATTTTAATGTCTGTCGGCGTAGTATAGCCTGGTTAATGCCCCAGACTCATATATTTGAGTATTGAGCTGTGAAGCGATGATAAATTCAATGGGGATATCTGGTGATCGGGGGCTCAAATCCCTCCGCCGACACTATTTTTTGTATTCTTTTTTGTTGGGTTTTATTAAAGAACTATGTCCTGATGCTTTTAAATGTGCAGAACTAAAGAAATAATTTTTTCTTTTCATCATAGAAACTGTTATATACCACTTGTTTTTTGCTTTCTAGCATGGATATCTGGATTCATGTTTTGATTTCTGCAGTTTTGTTTGTAGTTCTATATCCTTTTTTTGGTGTTTGGTCTCTGCTAGTTTTTGTTGGTGGTGTGCTTGTAGATGCAGATCATGTTTTCTGGTATCTTGTTAATTCAAGCTCTTTTAGTGTGAAGAAAACTTATAATTATTGTAAGGTTATTGAGAAGCGAAAGGATATATCTGCTTATAGGGATATGACTATGATTTTTCATTCCTTTGACACATTGCTTTTGTCTGTTGTCATCTCTTTTTTCTTTTCTCAGTTTTGGTTCGTCGTTATTGGCTTGGTTGTTCACTTGTTTGCAGACTTAATTTTTACTTTGATTCAGTGGAAGGGTTTTTATTTATTGGATATTTTTAAGAAGTCTGCTTTCTTGTTTCTTTTTAGGTTGTGTTTCAAGAAGTAGTTTTAATATTTTTTAATCGAAAAATTTATATACTATATTAAGTTATAGTTCACTATGGCATTAACAACAATACAAATTACTCAAGATTTACAGCAGGAGCTTAATAAAATGAAACTTTTTGCTAGACAGACTTATGAAGAAGTTATTTGGGATGTTATTGAAGACACTAAGGAATTATCTGAACAAACTAAAAGAGATATTGCTAAGGCAAGAAAAGAGATAGCTGAAGATAAGTTTATAACATTAACCGATTTAAAAAAAAAATATGATATTGAATAGGTTTTCTAAATTGCAATCAAAACTTAAGAAATTATTATACAAAAAAAATTTACAGGTGATTTTTTAGTGTATGAAATAATATTGTCAAAGGATGTTGAAAAATTTTTAGA
This sequence comes from Nanobdellota archaeon, assembly GCA_018812505.1. Classification (GTDB taxonomy): domain Archaea; phylum Nanobdellota; class Nanobdellia; order Woesearchaeales. Next base: position 1,123 of record JAHJDK010000099.1, read on the forward strand.
TAAACTTAATTCTACAGAGAGAGAAAGAATAATTCATGCTTTAGAAAAACTTAGAATTAGACCTGAAGCTCACTTAGTGAGACTTGTAGGTGAAAAAGTTTACAAATTCAGAGTAGGGAATTATAGATTAATTGTTGATTTAAACAAAAACGAATTATACATTTTAGTAATAAAAATAGGTCATAGAAAGAATATTTATAAGAAATCAAAAACTCCACCCTAAAAACGGAGTATGTCCTGACAAAATTGTCAATACACACGCCGCGGAGTTTTTGGTACAAAAAAAGAATAGTTAGCGTGTGAACAACAAGCTAACCTCAACATAAATTTCGAGGTATTCTTTTTTTGTAATAACTAAATGCTTTTCTTTTTAGGTTGTGTTTCAAGAATTAGTTTTTTGTGGGTTGATATTCTGTTTTTCTTCTTCCTGCTGTATTGAATTGGTTGATTATACCTTTTGCTTGTTGAGTTATATTCTCTAAAGTTTTTTCCATTATTCCAAAGTATGTTATTTCAAAATTATACCAAATTTCTATTGCTTTGTGAAATTCTTCCATTGTTGAGTTTATTTTAGAATCCACATACCCACACAATTTTTTTTCTTGTTCTAATATTAATTCTCTTTGTTTTGACATATCTACTTTATTTTTCACATCTAGTTCTTCTACAAGTTTTGTTAGTTCGTATTTTGTGCTTGAGTTATTTATGCCATTTATTGTTTCATAGACTGTGTTTATAAATGCTTGATTAAGTGTATAGTTTGGTTCTTTAGCTCTTTCTGCTACAGGAATTTTAAGATATTCATTGTATGCTTGCACAGTCACCTTAACTGCTTTTTTATTTAATTCGTGTTTTATGTTTTCAACTATGTTTTGTTCTCTATCTGTGAAAGATAATTTTTTCTCGAACATTTCTAAGATGTTTATTCTTTTTTGGTAATTATTAAAGAATATTCCATGTTTTGGATTTTCAATTTTGTTTAAGTAAAATTCTACGCTGCTCATGGTTTTGTTAAATAATATTTTGCAATTCAGGTTGTTATTTGTTTTCTCGGTTCCAAAGCTTCTTTCAAGGCTTTTTATCTCTGATAAAATATAGTTTGCCACTAAAAAGTGTTCTGTTGTAAGTGTTCTTGTTTCTTCTGCAATTCTTATATCGTTCATGAATAATTCTAGTTTGTCTTCAAGTTCTTTTTTCTTATGCTCACAGGTGTATTCTTCCACTTCTTGTCTTGTTATTCCTATTTCTTGCAACACGTTTTCAATCATTTGGTAGTCTTTTCTTGGCTCGAACAGTTCATCGAGTGTTTGTTTCATATTTGGAAAACCAATTTCTATTTGTCTTTGAATTAAATTAAGGCTTGATATTGTTGGTGCAACATCATCTAGCAGAGTTTGATGTTGGTATTTTTCATTGGTTTCTTCGAAAAGGTATCTAAGAACCACTTCCTTACCATCTTTTGCACTGTATGTTGTCTGGTTTGATTTTAATAGTAATTCATTGAATTCTCTTATCTTGTTTGCTTTTTCATAAAAATTACGTGTCTCTTCTGCTCTTTCAAGTATATCTGTTAATTTGATTGTCTGTCTTATGATTCTTTTTTCTTTGAAGCTCATTTTTTTAGTTTAATGATATGTTTTGTATGAAATCTTTGTATGTTATTTCAGTTTGTTTTTGTTCGGTGTCTCTAGTTCTATAGTATTCTAGCGCTAGATCTGCTGCTGTGTCAATGAATCTTGGAAGATATTCTCTTGCAGCTCTTGATAGTTGTTTTACTGTGAATCCTTCTTCATAGAACAGATCTCCAAAAAATGAATCTTGCTGAATTGATATGTTGAAGTTTGCTTTTTGTTCTTCAATAAAAGGAACTTCTAATTTTATTTGGTGAGGTCTGGTTAGGTCTTTATTGTTTAATTTAATTGTGAATCTGTCAGTTTCTTTGTGAATGGTTACTTCATATCCATTATTTGTGTATGTGTCTAGGCTGCAGGCTTTTTGCGATAGTAATATCTCGTTGATATCTACTGTTGTTAGTTGATTTTGGTTTGCGTATTTGTTTGTTGTGCTGTTGAACTCTTTTTCTGATATCATTTTGTTTTTTATGATTTTAGGGATTTTTCTTAATTCTCTTATCTGGCTTTGGTATGTTGGATTGTATGGTTTGTTAACGCTTGTTCCTGATTTGTTTTCAGATAAGCTTTCTCCATAGTCTTTTTTGCTTGGGTTGCCTATGTATTTTGTTGTGAATAATTTTCTTCTTTTGTCGTCAAGAAATAATTCTACATCTATTTCTGTCGTTATTCTGGGATGATATGCTTCAGTTGCTTCAAATGTGTCTTTTTTGATGTTGAATATTGCACTGTTTAGTATTGTTTCTAGTTCAGAGTAGCTTCTTTTGTTTTTGTTTTTTATGTTCTGGATTAGTAATTTTATGAAGCTCATTGGTTGTTGTTATGCATTTTAATATATAAATCTTTCTAT
>JAHJDK010000100.1 GCA_018812505.1 Nanobdellota archaeon
GTTTATAGAATCAAGATGTATGTCAAGATCATCTTTTATCGACTTGAAAGCGCCTTTAAGATTATTCTTTAACACAGCTAAATCATTAGTGAGTAACACTATTTTTTTAGCCAATTCTGTAATCTTTTTACTCCAAAATATGCTGATCACCCCAAATAAAAATGAGCACTGAATGTTTTTTAAATATTATTATGCTAAAAACTCTTATATTCCAGACTTCAAATATTTGTATAGATAAATCCATATAGTGAAATTATTCAATAGTTTTAAAAATAACAGAAAAATATTCTTACTATGACTAAAAAAGAACTTGCAATAAGCCTTTCAAAACTAGAATTATTCTCAAACCCAGACTTTATGTCAGAGCAATACCCTACTGACTCAGAGATAGCCGCAGAGATACTGTGGATGGCATACATAAACAAAGATGTAGAAAATAAAGTAATAGCAGACTTAGGCGCAGGAACAGGAATCCTAGGAATTGGATGCTTGTTATTAGGCGCAAAAAAAGTCTACTTTGTAGAACGAGACAAGAAAGCAATAGAAAACCTGAAAAGAAACCTTAAACTGTTAGATAACAAAAATTATGAGATAATAAATGAAGACATACTATTGTTCGACAAAAAAGTTGATTTAGTGATACAAAACCCTCCGTTCGGCACAAAAGAGAAACATGCAGACATAAAGTTTCTGGAAAAAGCAATGGAACTATCAAACAAGATATACACTTTTCACAAAACAGAGACTAGAGAATATGTTCAGAAATACTTTGAACAAGAGGGATTTAAAAACACACAATACTGGGAGTTTAACTTTCCACTCAAAAAAACTATGAAACAACACAAGAAAAAAGTTGAAAAGATAAGAGTTAGTTGTTTTTGCATAGTTAAATTTATAAAGGAATAGCTTTTCACAAAAAAACATGGAACTAAACTTTTTAGAGGATACAAAATACAAAGTCATCTTTGATGTAAAAGGCGCAGATCACAGTTTTGCAAATGCCTTAAAGCAAGAATTGTGGAATGATAAAGATGTAAGAATTTCTGCTTATAACGTGGAACATCCACTAATAGGTATTCCAAGAATAATAGTAGAGACACACTCAGGCAAGAAAGACGCAAAGAATTCAATACTGGATGCAGTCACAAGACTAAAAAAACAAAACACACAATTCCTGACAAAGTTTAAAAGCATTAAGTAAACATACTATTTTTCTTTGACTAATATTTACAATAAAATTTAAATAATTGAATTATTATCATAAAATGATGCATGAAGAAGATAAGCAAGTTTTATTAAAGCTCGCAAGGGATTCTATCGAGAGTTATTTCAAGAGACAAGACTCTGATATAAACAATGTTTTGCATTTGAATAAAGAACAAGGCGTTTTCGTTACGTTGCATAAGAATGGTCAACTAAGGGGTTGCATTGGCTTTCCTGAGCCTGTTATGCCACTTTACAAGGCAGTTATCGAGGCAGCCAGGAACGCAGCTTTTAATGACCCAAGATTCCCTTTTGTGACGATAGATGAGATGAGGACTATCAGCATAGAAATATCTGTTCTTACAGTTCCAAAGCTCATAAAGATTGAGGATTCTGAAGAATACAAAAATCATATTAAGATTGGAGATGATGGATTAATAATCAGGAGTTCTCACGGCTCAGGTCTGCTGCTGCCTCAAGTTGCAAGTGAGAACAGCTTCACAGTCACACAATTTCTCAATTGTTTATGTCAGAAGGCAGGACTTTCTTTTAGTGCGTGGCAAAACCCAGAAAATCACATATTCAAGTTTCAGGCAGAGATATTCTCTGAAGAGTAAGATATATTAAACACCTTTTCTTTCTTTTGCCATTTAAGAGAAAGTCTTATATATCTACTAAAAATTCTTTCTGAGTCAACAGTGAGAACAAAACTTGAATCTTTAAAAGAAATATTGGATGAATTGGACTTGTTAAATAGTGAAAAGAATGCAATAAAATCTGATCCTGAGTCAAAAGAGATTGCTCAAAAAGTGTTCTACGAATTATTGAAACAAAACACAAGCTTTCCAAACAAACAAATCATAAGTTTATACGCATGGGCTAAATCAACTAAAGGTCAAGAACATATAAATCAGACTCTGAAACGGGAAGGTATCAAGGAATTCATAGACTCATTCTTTCCAAGTACTGAAACATTTTATAAATTAATCAAAGGAATTGGTTGGTGCCTTGACGAGTTTGTGCAGGGATACTTCTTTGGAGCGATGACCAGGTCTGATCAGGAAGCAGCAGCTTTAGTCTGTGAACAAAAACCAAGAAATTTATCACTAAAAAACACTGTTGTTAGTTACATGGTTTTAGGACAATATTATGTATATGGAAAAACTATCGGAATTGCCGCAGACATGATTCCTGAAGTCAAAAATTCTGGACATTGGATAGGACTTTTTGGAGTTGCATTAATAGGAGTAGGAAATGCTGTCAGAACATATCTCACAGTAAAAAATGACACCAGCTACGCATCATGGGGTCTAGACGGACTATGGTTAAATGCTTCAACTTATTTTAAAAGGCATAAAACAAAGAAAAAATTAATAAATGAAGGAGAAACAGATTTATCATCAATAGCAAAAAATATTTTTATCAAAGTACAAACAAGCACTTATAAATGAAAATGAAAAGCTTTAAACAAGAACTAACTAATTATAATAAACAAATAGAATTAGAGATAAAAAAATTTTTCAACGACAAAATAAAAGAGGAAACAGACAGTTCTTTAAAAAAGAATTATGAGTTACTGAAAACATTTGTGCTTAACGGCGGCAAGAGATTAAGACCAACCATTTTTATAGCGACTTATAAAGGCTTTGGCGGAAAAAAGAATGTTTTAAAAAATTCTTTATCAGTAGAGTTCTTTCATAACGCAACGCTCATAGAAGATGACGTCATGGACGAAGATGATTACAGACGAAACAAACCAACAATTCACAAACTTTTAAGCAATGAATTCTTAGGAAAATATGATGAAAGAAAGTACAAAGGTTTATTATTCAACAAGGAATCTGTAAGAAACTCTGTGTCAAATTCAATTTTGCTTTCAAACTTGTTGTATTGTTTTGGTGCAGAGTGCATCTCAGGATTTGATGATTCTAAAATAAAGAAATGCTTAGAAATATATAATAAAGCATTCATAAAAGTCAATCAAGGACAGTTGAAAGATTTGGAGTTTGAAAGAGAGTTAGTGTCTGAAAAAGAGTACATTGACATGGCTAATAATAAAACAGCTCATTTGATAAGGGCGTCAATGGAAATAGGTGCTGTTCTTGCAGATGCAGAACCAAAACAAATTGATGCTGTTATAAACTTTGCAATGAATATAACTCTTGCTTTTCAAATCAAAGACGATTTAATGGATGTTGATCAAAATTCAAAGAAAGGCCATGAATTGGCAAGCGATATCAAGCAAGGAAAGCAAACCTTACTAATTATTAAAGCGTTAGAACTTGCTGATAAAAAAGACAGGAAAAAGCTTTTAAGGGTTCTGGGAAATAGTTGTGCTTCAAACAAGAATATAACTAAAGCCATCAGCGTCTTGGAACACACAGGAGCTATAGATTACTGTGAAAATTTCGCAAAGAAAAAAATTGTTATCGGAAAGCAATGGCTGAAGAAAGCAGCTCTTAATAAAAATGAAGAAGAATTCTTGTTAAAAATGGCTGACTTCGTTGTTGACAGAAATATTTAAACATATAATTTCTAGTTAATATACAATCATTTTCTGTATAATACCATATAACCAGCTATTTTTTCTTCTTTGAGATTATCGCTAAAAAGTTGTAAATCTATAGAATTAGATGCAAAAATTGCACTATCTTTATGCAGCACTCTTTCCATTTGTGATACCAATTCTTTAGGGTCTCCTGTTAGCACCACATTGTCTATCCAGCTGAATATCATGCCTACTGAATCATCATTTTTTATTCTTGACAAGAAATCAAGCATGTCTCCTGAATAAACTGCATAAGGAATTGAAGGATTGTCATTTTCCCAGCCATATCTTTCATCATTATTTGCATGATTTTCTAGATTTTCTTTTAGTTCTTTATATTGATATTTTTCTACTGCAATGTATGAACTAGCTCCTGCCATTCTTGCAAGTGCATAACCTGAAGGCATATAACCTGCACCAAGATCAACTATTACATGTCCATGAAAGTAGTTTTTTAATTCCTCACCTATATTTATATTACATCTATCACAAAGCATTCTAATATTAAATGCCAAAGTACTTTTTTCTTGAAAGGAAGATTTTAGTATTCTTCCTGATGATTCATTTAATTCTATCAAATCTTCAGGTTTTCTATAATACATATTTTCAGACATTATTTATAGATAGAATAAAC
>JAHJDK010000101.1 GCA_018812505.1 Nanobdellota archaeon
GCAGTTGCAAAAGTCATAAATGAATTATTAGAACCTGTTAGAGCCCATTTTGAGAAAAACAAAAAAGCAAAAGAACTTCTTCAAAAGGTAAATAGTTTTGAAGTTACAAGGTAATTTTATAAATCTCTTCTTACTTGTTTATTTATGAAAAAGAGGGCTCAGTTAACAATATTTATTATGGTAGCCGTTGTTATTGTTATAGCAATTATTTTAGTATTTTTACTAATGAAAACAGACCAGAATTCTACTGTTAATGAAGAATACTGGAAAAGTGATTCAGCTAGGCAAAAAATAGATAATGTCAATGATTATTTTCATGATTGTATTGATTCAACATCAAAAGAAGCACTGATTTTAATTGCATTTCAAGGAGGTTATTATAAGCATCCTCTAAATTATTTAAACTATAAGCCCTCTTTTTTCCCTTATTATTATTACGAAGGTATGATTAGTTTTCCTACTCTAAAAGATATTGAAACTAATCTAGGTGATTATGTAAGTGATAAAATGGCTGAATGCATTAATAATGCTGATTTTGGTTTAATGAAAGCAGAATCAACCTTTGCAGAAACTCTTGTTAATATTAGCTATCAAAATGTTTATTTTAGTGTAGATATGGATATAACACTTGAAAGTGAAGGAAATAAAAAAACAATCCAATTAAAAGAGTCAGAGGTAAATTACAATTCAAGTCTTTATGAAATCTATGAAGTAGTTGAATATATTACTAATTCTCATAAAGAAGACAGTGAATATTATTGTGTTAATTGTGTCTCAGAAATGGTTGAAGAAAGAGGTTTGTATATCTATTATTTCCCTTTTTCAATAGACCCACTAACTACAGGAGTTATGATTTATGAAAATAGAACTAATTTAGCTGACCCTTATACCTATATTTTCTTAAACAAATACACTGGAAGCGAAAAAACCCAAAAACTCAATCCTTTAATTATTCCGCAAAACTCTTAAATTTCAAAATACTTATCTTTATATGGCTAAAAAGAAAAAACCAGACAAAAAGAAAACTAAAAAATTAGATAAACAATTAAAAAAACAAGCTCAAGAAGAAAAAGAATTAAAAGAAAATAAATCTTTAGAAAAATTAAAACTTCTTAAAAAAGAAACTCAAGAAGAAAAAGAATTACCAAAAGAACAAGATAATGAATCAGAGAGTGAACTAAATACAGAATCTACTAGTTTTAATTCAGCTAATTCTGAGTTTTTTGAAATTAATGATGATAACACCTCTAATTTTAACCTAAGAAACAATATTTTAACTCAGGCCTCAACAACAGCAGGACTTAATTTAGAAGAAGCAATTCTTGAAGAAGCACCAGAACTTAATTCTCCATCAACAAATAATCTTTATAGTCCAAGCCAAAATAACCTTTATAATTCAACTGAAAATGGTTATTCTTCTTCACAAGAAACTAATAATTCAAATGGTGACTTAAGTGGATATAGACCATCTACTAAATCCAATTATGATATTGCACAAAGACAAGCTGAATCAACACAAGTCAATGACTTTTATGAATCTGAAGTAATTCCACAAGAGGGAGTTGGAGAAATAAGAATCAACAATATGAAAGACAATTTAGAATCAGCTGCAAGCCAAAAAAACAAGAAAAATCCATTTAAAGCAACAACCTATTTTTGATTTAAGTGGTACCTGCTTACACCGAATCATACATACAACTTCATAGTTTCCATTAACGGTTTTTCTTGCTTCTTCCAAGTTGTAATCATCGTAGAAACAACTTCTAATGTCTCAGCTCCCTTTTCAGATCGGAGTCCTCCCATAATCTTTCTTTGTACAATCAATTCTCTCAATGCTTGTTCAGCATAATTATTTGTTGGTTCTATCTCTAGATGCTCTAAACAAGTAAACCAATAACCAAGTCCATTCTCAATTGTCGTCGCAAATTTCTTATAATTCTCCTCGAACTTAATTCTCCTTACTAATTCAAGTATTTCATTTTTTAATCCCTCGATTATCAACAATCTTTCCTCGATTGCAGGAGGTTTTAACCTAATCTGGATTATTTTATCAAAAATATTTTTCAATTGATTGTGGTATTTTTCATATCCCTTATGTTTCTCCTTGAGATGATAGCTTTCCCTCAAGAGATGGGCCCAGCATCTTTGCAATCTTGAAGTAAATTGTTCATAAACCTTCCAGCCATCGCAAACAATTATTCCTTTGTACTCTTTTCCAAGTATCTCTTCCACCACTTTTTTTGAACGAGATTTTCTAATCACAAACAAAACAGTATTTTCGCAAACAAATGTCCAGAGCCACCAAGTTTCTCCATTAAGTTTGTAGCTTGTTTCGTCGACATAAGCATGATTTGAGGACCGAATCGTTTTTACAACTTCGTAATAAGGTTCCTTTAATTTTTCAGCAACTTGTCTAATTACTTTCATTATTCCAGAATTGGAAATTGTAAAATTATGGTCTCTTAAAAGTGATTGTTCAACTTTTCTCAAGGGCAATCTATCATCGTGTTTGAGCAATGTGATTTTTGATTTGAGATTTGGTCCAAATCTGGTAGCAGGAGCATTGTTTTTTGCAATTACTTTTCTTTTACAATTCTGGCAAAAACTCCATTCTATCAAATGCTTAATTCCTTTAACCTCTTTCATATCTGGAATTTCCTCTTCGATAATTTCCAATATATCTTTAGAATCCAATGGATTATTACAAAAAGGGCAAGTGTCTTTTATTTGATATAAAACTTCTTCATCAATTTTTGGGTCAGCTCTTTCATATTTAGGATGTCCTAGTGGAGCACCTAGCTTTCCTGAAGTTGCCCTTGGGATTCTTTTCTTTTTTGATAAACTTGGAGGAGTATGGGCATTTTCATAAGCAAGTAGACGTCGTTTTAGTTTGTTATTTTCAATTTCTAATTCTTGTATTCTTTCGTTTTTCTTTTTAAGTATTCTTTCAAATTCTTCTTCATTCATTTTATTCTAAAAGGATAACTTTTACTTTCTGACCTTTCCAATGTTTTGGGACATAAACTCTAGCGCTGTTTCCTCCAGCTTGAGCTATTTTTTCAACGGCTTCATATCCTTTAAGTCTCATGTCTATCTTCGTTTTCATGTAGTTACAATGTAACTACATCTATTTAAAGTTTTTCTGACATTATATAGAAGTAAAAATTAACTAATTAGAATTTAAATGATGGTGTAAGCAGGTACACAGAATCGAAAAAGAGTACTGACACACTTCCGCGCAACCACCCAGTGGTAATACGTTAAGCAAGACGCTTTCGGAAACGAAATACAGCGAAGGAAA
>JAHJDK010000102.1 GCA_018812505.1 Nanobdellota archaeon
ATATAATATGAGAAAAACCTATAAGTTCAACCATTCAGTTGTGCAAGGAGGTTATCTTTACGCACATAAAACAATTAATAATAGCAAAATTAGTAACAAAGAAGGGCTCAGAAACGCTTTTAAAGCAGTAAGCAAAAAATATGAACTTCTCGATGTCACAGTAAAAATATATGACTCAATATTCTTCTTTTTCTTCATGAAAAAACCATTAGTAAAACCACTAGAAGTCATTGAACGAATCCAAAAAAACCTCTCAAGTTTCGGAAATTGGGACAAAGATTACTTACACAACACAGTCTATGACTTACAAGAAGAATATGTTAAAAAAGATTTAGAAAAACTAGGATTTGATTATGATAAAGAATGAGTAACCATTTCTTCAAGTGCCCTAAACACCTAACAGAAAATGTAGTGTCACGAGCGGACTCTAACCATTAATCAAAGGCCTACCTTACTTCTGAAGCTGATTTCATAAAGTTTATAATAACTTAAATTTTAATTTAGGTATGATTGTGATAGTAGCTCAGGAGTGCCTTTTGACAAGAATAATATTTTTGGTATAATATATTTTTTCAGGAAGAATATAAAATGATGAAAAATAGGATTTATTTTGGAATATTTTTAGTTTCAATTGCAGCTCTTGCTCTGGAGATTTCTCTTATAAGGTTTTTTTCAATAATCCAATGGTATCATTTCGCTTTCATGATAGTTAGTATTGCATTGTTTGGCCTTGCTGCTTCTGGAACTTTCTTGATGGTTAAGAAAGTCAAAAACCCTTTGTTTTTTTCTTCAGTATTGTTTTCTATTTCAGTTTGGGTTGGTTTTTTCGTAATGAATAATGTTGTTTTTGATCCTTTTAAGGCTGTTTTGAATTTTAACCATGTGTTTGTTTTGTTGTTGTATTATGTATTTCTTGGTTTGCCATTCTTCTTCTTTGGAATAATTATTGCTTATGCTTTTTTGAAATTTCAGAAGAGTGCTGGAAAGGTTTATTTTTGGAACTTGTCCGGCTCTGCAATTGGAACGTTAGCTGCTTTGTTCTTTATTTCATATTTTCACGTAAAAGCTATTTTTATTGTTTCAGTTATAGGTCTGATTTCTTCATTGTTCTTTTTAGAAAATGTTAAACAAAAAAAAATTGTTTTTTTATTAATAATCATTAATTTGTCATTATTATTTTTGCCTCTGGAACTGAACATTTCTAAATATAAAGAATTTAATCAGGCTTTGAATATTCCTGACTCTAGGCATATAGACACTAAGTATAATTCTTTTTCAAGGGTTGATATTGTTGAGAGTTCTTTCACGAGGTATGCTCCTGGTTTGAGTCCTTCTTTCTCTGAGATTTTACCAGAACAAATAGGTATAACTATAGATGGGGATGGTATGAATTCAATCACGAAGTATGAGAATATTGGTTTTGTTGATAATCTGCCTTCTTCAGTACCTTATTTTTTGGGTGATAACAAAAAGACGTTGATAATAAACTCTGGTGCTGGCTTGGATGTTTTGGCTGCGTTGAGGTATAATGCTTCAGTAACTGCCATAGAGGCAAATCCTATCGTTATTAATCTGCTAAAAGGCCAATATGCTGATTATTCTGGAAATATTTACAATGATGCAAATGTTGTTTTTGGAGAAGGCAGAAGTTTTATTAGACAAAATGATGACCAGTTTGACGTAATAGTGCTGTCTTTAGCTGGTAGTGTTTTAAGCAGTTCTACAAGCATATCCGGTTTGAGTGAGAATTATTTGTTGACAGAGGAGGCTTTTAAGGATTATTATAGTTCTTTAAGTGAATCTGGCTTTTTAGTGGTGACTCGCTGGTTACTTTTTCCTCCAAGGGAGAGTTTGAGGTTATTTTCTTTGGCATTAGAAATTGATGAAGACGGGAGTAATATTGCGATGTTTAGGTCATGGACTACAGTCACATTAATATTGTCGAAAAAGAATTTTGATGATTATACAATTGAAAAAATAAGGGCTTTTGTTGAGAAGAACAAGTTTGATATTATTTATTTGCCTTCTGATTTTGTTCCTAATAAGAACTTGAAATTTGAAAAACCGTATTATTATAATGCTTTGCAGAACTTGTTGAAAGATAAAGATAAATTTTACAAAGAATATATTTTCAATGTGAGACCTGTGACTGATGATAAACCTTTCTATTTTAATTTCTTCAAGGTTTCGAAGATAAATGAATTGTACAAAATAATTGGTCAAAAATGGAATCCTTTTTTTGACTCTGGGTTTTTATTATTCTTTATTTTAATTCAAGCATTAATTTTGTCCATAATTTTTATTTTGTTGCCACTAAAATTATTTATCAGGACTAAAAACAGAATAAGAAAGAAGCCTATAGTTTATTTTTTTGCCATTGGATTAGGCTATTTGTTTATACAGATTGTTTTGATACAGAAGTTTATTTTGTTTTTGGGTCACATAGTATTTTCTTCTTCTACAATTCTGTTTTCTATGTTGTTATTTTCCGGTTTAGGCGCTTTGTATTCACAAAGATATAAAATTGTGAATTTGAACAAAATAATGTTTACTATTTTCATTCTAACTATTATATATGCACTATTGTTAAATGTTATTATTAATTATCTCATCTCATTAAGTCTAATTTTAAAGATGGTATTAACAGCCTTGATTATTTCTCCTATGAGTTTTTTGATGGGCTTCCCATTTCCTTCAGGGATAAGAATAATAAAGAAAGAATTAATACCTTTGGCGTGGGCTGTTAATGGAAGTGCTTCAGTGTTAAGCCCTATATTGGCTGTTATGATTGCTTTGTTTCTTGGATATAATTTTGTTTTGTTATTGGCAGGGGTTGTTTATTTGTTTAGTCTAGTCTTTATTATTTCAAAGCGTTCCCAGTCAACGGAACAAACCTGACTCCGGTTATGAATTTTGTTTCTGTTTCATTTCCAAATTTTGTTACTATGGTCAGTGTTTGAAATCTTAGGGTACTGCCTAAAGGTATTATAAGTTTTCCACCATCTTTTAATTGTTGCAGTAACGGTGGTGGTATGTGATTAGCTGCTGCTGTCACAATTATCGCGTCAAAAGGTGCTTTTTCCTCCCATCCAAAGTAGCCATCTGCGTGTTTTACTTCTATGTTTTTATATTCCAAACTTTTTAATCTGTTCTTAGCAACATCTGCTAATTCCTTAATTATCTCTATTGTATAGACCTCTTTTACGAGTTCTGCCAGAACTGCTGCTTGATATCCTGAACCTGTTCCTATCTCTAAGACATTATCATCTTCTTCTAATTCAAGGCTTTGTGTCATTAACGCAACAATGTATGGCTGGGATATTGTCTGACCGTATCCAATCGGTAGTGGGTTATCTTCATAAGCATTGTTTTTCATGTTTTCAGGTACAAATTCATGTCTCAAAACTTTTTTCATCACATCCAAGACGTTTTCATCAGTAATATCCCTAATTTTTAGTTGTGTATCGATCATTCTCTCTCTGGCACCTCCATACTTGTCATTTTCAATTTTTTCTTCTAGAACATTTTCTTCTGACAGGTTCTTCTCACTTGTTGGCAAAAATATTATCAAAGTAATGATTATTAGAAAAATTACCAACCCCTGACTTTTAATATGTTTTTTCATCAAAAGTAACTATTGAAATCCCC